>NZ_JAYGHW010000099.1:0-40301 GCF_034932185.1 Spirulina sp. CCNP1310
TTGCTGGAGTTCAGCCTGCGTTTGGGGAGTCATGGGTCAAAGGTGGTCAACAGTGTCTAAATTATGTAGGCTTTTGAGGAGGAATTGTAATGAGTATATTTACTCATCTCCTAATTGAGATGCACCCCCCGCCAGCAACTTCACCAAGGTACTTTTCCCACAACCAGAAGCCCCCACTAACGCAATCGCTTGTCCTCCTGATAGCCGCAGCGAAAAATTCTTTAAAAGCTCTAAACGCCCCGGATGATAAAAGGTTAAATCTTCAAAAAGAATCTCATCATTTGCTGCTAAATTGACCCAAGGTTTTTGTTCTAATTCCTGAACTTCCAACTGACTCCCGGTCACATCATTGAGCCGTTGCAAAGCAATTTTAACAAAAATAAACTGATTTACCCATTCAATTAAACTAACTACCAAAGCCAAGCAATTACGATTCATGATATTACAAGCCACCAACTGACCAATGGTGAGATTTTCAGTAAAGACTAACTGACTACCCACCCAAAGAAATATAGCCTCTCCTAGTAAAAACACTAAATTAGAAAATGCCGTATTTCCCAGAGCCAACTTTAAACGCTGAAAATTGAGATGAGCTTGCCGCCCAAAGCGAGATTGAAACTCCTCTAAGAACTCTGCACTGGCACTTTTTGTTTTGAGCAAAATAGCTGACTTAAAGGTTTCAATTAACACCCCTTGGTTTTCTGCTGTTAATGCTAAAAGACTTTGGGTTTTTTGTTGAATTGGCTTTAAAAAAGCAACCGTGGCTAAAGTCATAATAGCCGCTAAACTTAGGGTGGCTAAAACTAAACGAAAATCATAAATAAAAATCAACCCCAGAGATACCCCAGCAATGAGAAACTGACTAGGGAGTAAAATAATCACCTGAGAAATAAATTGATTCACCGCCTGAATATCTCGTAAACGGCTAGTCACCTCACCACTGCGATGAGATTCATAATAGGTCAGGGGAAGTTTGAGTAAAGCGGCACAAAATTCTAAAACCAGATCTAATTCTAACCCTTGCGCAAAATAGGTAATAATGTAGGATTGAATAAACCTTAAGCCACTACGGAATAAATTAGAAACAAAAACAACAATCATCAAGTTATTTAAAAAAGAAACATCTTGACGCACTAACACTTCATCGGTGAGCAATTGTAAAAAGAAGGGAGAAGTGAGAGAAAGTAGCCCAAAAACTAGATTAATCCCTAGGACTTGTAACAAGAGATGGCGTTGTTGCCAAAACCGTTGTTTTAATCGTTGAAAACCTGTAGTTAAATGACGATCATCGGGTTGAAGGTTAAAATTAGGACGAGGTTGTAATAAAAGCATCACCCCATTATCCCAACCTGCTAATAATTCAGCTTGGGATAGATACCGTAATCCTACCGCAGGATCTCCGATAATATATTGTTGTTTTTTTGTGCCATATAAAACGACCCAATGATTACCTTGCCAATGAATAATTCCCGGTAAGGGGACAATATCCTGTTGAATGAGATCTAAGTTAACCTTAACCCCTCTCGCTTCAAAACCGAGGGCTTTTGCCCCTTGCTTTAAATTGAGTAAATTTGTGCCTAATGCGCCTGTGCCTGCCACTTGGCGGACACGACTGAGGGCAAAAATCTGACCATGATATTGAGCAATTGTAGCTAAACAAGCGGCTCCGCAATCTTCTTCATTGTGTTGTAGAACGACTTTATAGAGCATTTCTCTTTGAGCTTTTTAAAATAGCGATAAATTCTCAGAAAGTTCAATAATTTTTAGGTGGCTCTAAGCGTAAAATATTGGGAACTTTTTCCGGTTCAGCTAAACGTAAAGCTCCGTACCCTATCCCGGCTAAACCTGTCATTAAGCCTAATACTTCTACACCCCCCGGAACACCACAACGACACCCCATCTGCTCTAAGCTCTCCAGAGTCAAATGGAGATAATCCGTATAAGTTTTTTCTAGCTTAGGACTTAAACAATGATTGCTTTTCTGCCACAAAATAGCTGACTGCAAAAACTCTAAACGCCCAAAAATTCCGTTACAGAGTGAATGATTTTCTTGGTGATTATTCCAGTTCAATCCTTGCTCTAAAGCCAGTAAGTTAGTTTCAATGGTGACCTTTATTTCTGCCTGAATCTCATCAGAATCTAAGCCATTAATTCCACCCAAACGCGCTAAGCCTATACCTGTTGCACCATAACTCCACCCCACGGAAAAACCCAGAGGTTCATTAGGCGCATTACACCAATTCTTCTGCTGTGTTCGATATAAACTGCGCTCATACTTCCAAGCTTCTAGTGCGGCGGATTGATAACGAATTTCTCCAGTAAATTTAGCTAATTTTACCAGAGCAAAACCAATGCCAGCCACTCCATGGGAGAAGCCACTTAAAGGCTGTCGAGGCGGTAAGGTTAGCCAACCAATCCCTTGGGGCATAGTGAGAGCTTTTGCTAATAAATGATCTCCACAGTCTTGGGTAATTTTTTTCAGGCTTGGTTCAGGAATACAGCAAGATAAACTGATTAAGCCTAAAATACATCCAGCCGCACCGGAGATAATATCAAAACTCTCGTCTTTAAGGATTAATGCGGGAAGTTTTTCAGACCAGTTTAAAGCTTGTTGCCACAGGTCTGGCTGCTGCCAAAGGTGTCCGAGATGACTGAGGGTGTAAATTAATCCTCCCCAGCCATTAAAGCCCCCTATGGACTGAATAAAAGGCTGATCAAAGTGGGTTTGTATGAGGATGGTATTAAGGCATTTTTGAGCGATCTTTGTATAATTAGAATCGGCTGAAACCGCGCCTAAATAGGCATAAAAAAGGGTAATGCCGGAAAGTCCTTCAAATAAATCCCAGGCTAAAGGTTTAAGAGTCCAATGTCCCTCTCCCACTGTACCTAATCCTAACCAAGCGGCTTTATTTTTTTCGATAATGCCTAAGCTTTCTAAATGAGAGGCAATGTGTTGAGCAATGTTGATTAGTCTTTGGGGGAGAGGGCTAGAATGGGCTGAATCTTGGGAAATCCTTAAGGGAGTAAACTGTAAGTAATCGAGATTATTAGGATCTTGATCCTGTTCAGCTTTTTGTAAAATTAAGCTATTTAAAGAGGCTTGAATAAATCCCTGTTGCTGCTGTAAGTCTTCTTCACTTAATTGGTTTATTTTCTGCTTAACTCGTTCTAATCCAGATTGTTGAAAAAAGTTGGCAATTTCTTGACCTTCACTGACTAAGTGGGGGGAGTTGGGGTGGGTGGTAAAAAAGGGAATATCCCCTCGCCATAGAGCTTGTTTTTCGAGGTTAATAATTTGGGTTAAACTGGGACGGTGGGGAACGTCAACCCACAAGTGATCAAAGAAGCGATCGCGCTCAAGGGCGTTGTGTAAAAGATCGGGGTGATAGCTTTCTTTTAAGAGTAATCCATAAAGGCGGGTGTCGCGCAAAACGACCCGAATTTCACAGTTCGCAAATTTGGGGAGCCAATGATTAAGCAGTTGAGAACGGTGGCTTAAACAGAGATGATAAAGGGTGGTAAAACCTTGTAGGATTGAGTTCTGATATTGCCAAACTTGAACGGGTTTTTCCTCTAGTTGGGGTTGATTGTGAGCCGAGGGAAGAATATCAGGTTGTCGGGTAACGCGCATTTGATCTGTGCCAATTGCACTGAGTTGCGCGCTGCTGGTGGGTAGGGTTTCTCCTCCCACTGCCCCTAAACCACTGGCATCAAAACCGGGGGATTTTTCTTTAAGTGCGATGCGTTGAGGTAATAAACCAACGCTCATCACCGACTGTGCTATTTTCTGATTGGCAATTAAACAGGATTCGGGACTGTTGGGATCGATTCGTTCGGGACGAAAGAGGGTTTCTAGATCAATGAGGACGGGGTTTTCTCCGGCGGCAATGAGGTTTTCTAGGTGAAAATCGGTGGCTTCTAATGTGTAAAGAAGAGCTAGGTAATGACCAATTCTTTGATAAAAATGGTCAATTTGAACGGAGGTTTGACAACTGGCTGAGGTGATGTATTCCATCCAACCATATTGTCCTTGATTGAGGATTTTAACTTGAGGGAAGGGGATCTCAAGGTGGGGATTAAACCACTCTAAAAGCTGTTGGAATTGTTGATCAATGGCGAGGGATCTAGGTTTGTAAACTAGCTTCAGGTTGCTAAATTCTAAGATGGTGACGGAACGCCCCTCACAATGGCGATCGCCTGCTCCCTGTTGAATTTTTAGCAGTTGTCCGGGGGGTTGCGCTGTGAAGTGAGCACAAATCAAGGGCCAATCCTCCACCAGACGCTGGATCAGTTCTGTGTTACTGTTCACCCATTGCTCTAGGTGTAGGACTAATTGCCGGGTGAGGACGGGATATTCTTCAAAAAGGGCGATCGCATAATCAGGCTGTTTTAACTGTTCAATAAAGTCCAGAAACCGTTCTTTTGCCGTATTTCCTGAGAGTTGACCCTTTAAACGAGCGACATTTAACTCTAGGGTAAGTGTTTGACTGATGAAGTTGAGCAGTTGTTCAGGCAAATTGCCCAGTAAGAGGCGTTTAAGGCTGTCTACACCCCAAGAGGGGGGCGAAGGGGGGAGTTGAGTCTCTAAACGGGCGATCACCTCACTGAGTAACGGCCGCACCCAATGGAGCAACCCCACCATCAAACGCTCCTCCGCTAAATCTGCACCGGAGGCAATCTGAATATTATCCCAATCTGCTCGCCCAAAGGCGCTCTCCAGTTGTTTCAACCACTGGGGAGGCGTTAAACGGTGCGCCAGGGACTCCGGAGACTCCCCCAGGACTGCACACCACAGATCCTCGCTGATTCCTTCCCTCGCTAACTTTTGCTGCCAATACTCCTCTTGCTGAAAGGGGGTTTGCTGTCGCCAGCGTTCTAGGTGGCGATTCTCGTTACCAGATGCCCCCGGTTGTCCCGACACTAAACGCTCCTCTAACCGTAAAGCCTGATACCAGCCCGGACTTTTGACCTGCACGCTATGCCCTCTCTGTGTTTCAGCCATTGCAATGCTTCCCCCTTGCCTTTTTTAGTGATAATGATTATCATACTCACACTTGTACAAGAATGATTATCATTCTTAAAAAAATACGGCAAGTTTACCGAAAAGGTTTGTGAGGAAACACAACAATGTCAACATCTGTGCGGTATCTACCCCCCAGTGTCATGGGGAGACTGGGGACTCTCCTGTTGGGATTAGGCAGTGGGGCGATCGCCTTCTCGCCCCTTCCCGTCTTGGCTCAAACTCTTGAGCATTTCAACCTCAGCAGCCCCCCCATGGGTCAAATCAACTCCGTTTCTGGGTTGCGGGATGTCTCTCCTGGGGACTGGGCCTTTACGGCCCTCCAGAATCTTCGGGAACGTTATGGGTGTTTATCTGGCTATCCAGACGGCACGTTTCGAGGCGATCGCGCCCTCAGTCGTTACGAATTTGCCGCCGGTTTAAATGCTTGCTTCGAGCAAATCCAACGCCTGATCGCTGAATCCACCGCTGATTTTGCCACTCGTGAAGACCTAGAGGAGCTAGAGCGTCTCATGGGCGAATTTGAGGCGGAGTTAACCACCTTGGGCGATCGCGTTGATCACCTTGAGGGTCGAACCGCATTTTTAGAAAATCACCAATTCTCCACCACCACGAAACTGAGGGGAGAAGTGATTTTTGCCCTCACCCATGTTCTGGCAGGCAGCGACACCACCTCCACTTTTCCCGCTATTTTCAGCCCCACTGGAGAAATCAACGTTCGCACCCCACCCCAAAACCCCATCTTTGGCAATCGTGTGCGGCTCAATTTCCTCACCAGTTTTTCCGGTCAAGATGAACTTAAAATCCGTCTCACCAGTGGCAACCTGCTGCATCCCAACCGTCCCGTCGGTGACGGAGCACCCGGGCCTCGGGGTTTACGCTATGGCCCATCGCCCCTACGGGGATATCAAGGGGGAGCTGACTTTTCCCCCGAAGGACAACAAACCTTTAATGACATTGGCTCTTTACCCGGCGATAACAGCCTTGGCCTCACGCAACTCAGCTATCAATTTCCCCTCGGTGGTCAAACGCAACTGACGATCATGGGATTTGGCGGTGAACATCATGATTATGTCCCCACGACGTTCAGTTTTTGGGATGATGATAATGGCGGAACGGGTTCCCTCTCTCTGTTTGGGCAACGCAGTGCCATTTACAATTTTGAAGGGGCGGGATTAGGGTTTACCCATCATTTGAGCGATCGCCTCAGTTTCAGCGCCGGATATCTGGCCAGTTATGCCAATGACCCGACCCCACCCCAAGCCAATCGTCCCTTCAGTGGTGGACTTTTTGACGGTCGTTATTCCGCTCTCGCTCAACTCACCCTTAACCCCAGTGAAAACTTTTCCTTCGGGTTAACCTATAGTTACAGTCGTCATAACGTCGGGGGGCCAGTAGCCAGTCTACCGATCTTTTTCGCCGACCAAGGCACGACCCTCGCCAACTTCCCCGTCGTTCCCAGTCAAGAATCACGGGTTAGTTCCTATGGAATCGGCGCATTATGGGAGGTCAGCCCTAAATTCGCCGTCAACGGTTGGTTTGCCTATAACCAGGTCAACACCTCCGGTGGCAGGCTACCCCTTTTCTTTGGCAATACCCCCTATGCTGACAGTTCTGCCGATATTCTCACCTATGGTGTTTCTCTGGCATTTCCTGACCTAGGCGGCCCAGGTCACTTAGGGGGCCTAGTGGTGGGAGCCTCTCCCTACGCCACTCGTGCCAGAGTGCCGGAACCCTTCCGCACGGGTAACAATTGGTTTGGCTCCAATTTAGGGGAAGATTTTACGGATTTAATTCCTGGAAATGCTATCCCCTGGCATCTTGAGGGATTTTACCGCTATCAAATCAACGACCATGTTTCGATCACCCCTGGGTTAATTTGGCTCGCGGCTCCCAATCAAACCACTCGCAACCCTAGCGTTCTCATTGGTACGTTGAGACTAACCTTTACGTTTTAACCCCGATGCCACCTTCACCCTCCCGCCATCGGGAGCTGAAAGGTGAAGGTGGGCATCAAAAGGTACAAAGGCACTAGACATGAATCACGGCTGTACCCTGTTCCTGGTCGATAAACTGCTGCACCCGTTGGCGATATTCCTTAATCGTTAACTCCACCCAATCGCGATCCTCTCCATTGGCATAGAGATGGACAATCGGCTCCTCCGCATCGGGGAGAATCAGCACCCAATTATCATTTTGGCGGTTAATAATTTTCACGCCGTCGATTAACTCCAGATTTTCCGCCGCATGGGTTTCCACCAGATGGCGCATTAACGCCCCCTTTACCGTCCAAGGGCAGCGCATCGTATAGGATTTGTAGCAAATGCGGGGCAGATCCGCCCGCACCTGTTCCAGCGATCGCTCCTGCACCGTCAACATCTCAATCATCTTGGCAATACAAAACATCGCATCAAAACCGGGGTGCAACTGCGGGAAAATAAAACCCGTTTCCGCACTGCCCCCCAACGCTACCCCCTGATTCATCTGGCAAGCCTCCATCAAAGCTGTCGGGGTGGCTTTGGTACGAATCACATGGGCATCATGGCGACGGGCGATCTGCTCCACGGCGCTGGACACCTGCACCGGCACAACGATGGTACTGCGGGGATGGGCAGTGAGAATCATATTCACCATTAACGCGGTGAGGGATTCGCCCCGAATTGGCAACCCCCCCTCATCGACTAAAATCAACTGCTCCCCATTGGCAGACACCTGCACGCCAAAATTCGCCTTCACCGCCTCCACCACATGGCCCAACTGCATCAGCAGCCCTTCCCGTTCCTGATTCGATACCGCCGTTTGATTCAAGCTGGCATTCAACACCACCGCATCACAGCCAAATTTCCCTAACAACTGGGGCAAAATCGCCCCCGATACTGCATAGACATAATCAATCACCACCTTAGCGTGGCTCATCCGCACCGCTTCCACATTCAATTGCCGTTCAAAGCTTTGGCTATAGGCTTCGAGCATTTGGGAGGCATAGCTCATTGTGCCAATTTCAGAAATTGCGACGCGGCGCAGGTCTTCTTTAAAATACGTCCCCTCGATTTTTTTCTCTTTCGCTTTGGAAATATTGATGCCTTTGCGATCGAAAAATTCAATCAAAATCGAATCGGGGCGATCGGGATGGAGGCGGACATGGACACCCCCTTCGACATTTTGGGTGGGGATAATTGTGCGGGCTAAGGGAATCGCTGTAGATTCCAAATTCATCACCCCCACCCCTGCCGACATCATCCCGGCAATCATTGACCGACTCACCATCCGGGAAATGGCCCGCTGATCCCGCGAGACTGTCACCATCACACCAGGCTTGAGGGTAGAGCCATAGGCTGCCCCCAATTTAACGGCGAATTCCGGCGTAATGTCGATATTGGCTAAACCCGATACCCCCTGCTGCCCAAAGAGATTGCGCTGCGCCATATTTCCCCAAATGAGATTGATATTTAAGATTGCTCCGGACTCAATTTTCTTACTGGGCCACACCCTGACCCCTGGACTAATTTGGGCCTCTTCCCCCACGGTGGACAAGGAGCCAACCACTGCCCCTTCGAGAATATGGGCGCGACGGTCAACACGGGTTCCCCTGGAAATCACACAGGCCCTCAGATGGGCTTCCTCCCCAATAATCGCACCATTGGCAATGATCGGTCGTTTTAAATCGGCATCGGCCCCAATGGTGACGTTATCACCAATCACCGTACCCGCTTCAATATGTACCCTGGGGCCAATGCGGCAGTTACTCCCAATCAGGGCGGGGCGTTCGATGCGAGCGGAAGAGTCAATATAGGTATTGTGGCCAAGCCAGAGGCCGGTGGACTGTTCGGGGTAAGCAAAATCGAGATGAATGCGTTTTTCTAAACAGGCGTATTGGGCTTCACGGTAGGCATCGAGGTGGCCGACATCGCACCAATAGCCCTCGGCAATGTAGCCGTAGATCGGTTCTCCGGCTTCGAGGAGTTCGGGAAACAGATCGTTGGAAAAGTCGGATTCTTCGTTGGGGGGAAGGTAGCGGAGGACTTCCGGTTCGAGGATATATGTGCCGGTGTTGACGGTATCGGAAAAAACTTCGCTGGTGGTGGGTTTTTCGAGAAAGCGGGTGATGCGGTTGTTGGTGTCGGTGATGACTACGCCGAACTCCATGGGGTTGGGGACGCGGGTGAGGATCAGCGTGGCTTGGGCTTGGTTGGCTTTGTGGAAGGCGATCGCCTCCTGCAAATCAAAATCCGTCAAGCAATCGCCACTAATCACCAAAAACGTATCATTGAGCAACTCCTCAATATTTTTGACACAGCCCGCCGTCCCCAGGGGTTGATCCTCTTCAATGGCATAGGTCATTTGTACGCCAAAATCGCTGCCATCCTGGAAATAATCCCGCATAATATCCGGCAGGTAATGGAGGGTGGCGATTACCTCGTTGATACCGTTGCGTTTCAGGAGGTTGATGATGTGTTCAGCGATGGGCCGATTGACGATGGGAACCATCGGTTTCGGGAGGTCACAGGTTAAGGGACGCAACCGGGTTCCTGAACCACCGGCCATCAGCACTGCACGCATAGATTCTCCTTGAGATCGGGCGAGGAATAGATCAACGGGTTGGCTTGAATTCTAGCCTTAATCCTCCTTGGGGGGGTTGATCAAGACCGATTCAACCCTTGAGCCTAGTACAGCGCGGCGGAAATCACCCAACCATACCGACAAGGCAGAACCCTTAGCCCATGGAAGATTCCCATTTCTGCCTTCATCCTTCATCCTGCTGCCTTCATCTTTCTGCCTTGGGGTACTAGAGCCAGCGGGCGGCATCTTTAGCATGGTAGGTGAGGATCAAGTCTGCCCCGGCTCGTTTAAAGCTGGTGAGGGTTTCGAGAACAATGCGTTCCTCATCCACCCAACCGTTGAGGGCAGCGGCCTTTACCATAGCGTATTCCCCAGAAACGTTGTAGGCGGCGACAGGGAGGTTGGTCATTTCTTTAACGCGCCAGATCACATCCATATAGGCGAGGGCGGGCTTGACCATGAGCATATCGGCCCCTTCTTCGATATCGAGGGCCACTTCCTTGAGGGCTTCGCGACCATTGGCGGGATCCATTTGGTAGGTGCGGCGATCGCCAAATTGGGGGGCAGATTCCGCCGCATCCCGGAAGGGGCCATAGTAGGCGGAGGCATATTTGGCGGCATAGGAGAGGATCGGCGTATCGGTAAAGCCCGCTGCATCCAAGCCTTCGCGAATGGCAGTGACAAACCCATCCATCATCCCTGAGGGGGCAATAATATCCGCCCCCGCTTGGGCTTGAGAAACGGCGGTTTTTTTCAACAATTCCAGCGTGGGATCATTGAGGACGCGGCCGGTGAGGTCGCCTACTTCTAAATAACCGCAATGGCCATGGGCGGTATATTCACACAAACAGGTATCGGCAATCACCACCAGATCGGGAACGGCGGATTTAATGGCGGTGGCGGCTTTTTGGACAATGCCGCAATCATGCCAAGCGCCGGTGGCATCGTTGTCTTTCTCGTTGGGAATCCCGAAGAGAATCACCGCCGGAATCCCCAGATCCCGGACTTCTTTGGCTTCTTCAACAATTTTGTCAATGGAAAGTTGATAGACCCCCGGCATCGAGGTGACTTCTTTCGCCACACTTGTACCAGGGACGGCAAAGAGGGGATAGATCAGGTCATTGGGGGTGAGTTGATTTTCCCGCACCATGCGGCGCAGGGGGTCGGTTTGGCGGAGACGGCGGGGGCGATGGGTGGGAAACATGGAGGGCTTAGGGTTTAATTTTTCGTGGCTTTTAAAATAATCAATAGTGTAGGGCGATCGCCCCTACCCCCGATGGCGATCGCCCCTGCTTGTAACGATTTGTTATGTTTGCCGGTTAGGATTCACTGGTGGCAATCTCATCCATGCCGCCGGTATTGAGGATTTCCTTTTCGCCTTCAAAGACGAGTAAACGAGTATCCCCACTGGCTTCTTCGCCAATTTCTGAGGCGAGGGTGTAGGTATAATTCCCATTGCGCCAAGCCATATAACACATCCCATCGCGGCAGGTAATCGCTCCACCGCTGAGGGCGAGGCAATTCCCTTGGGGATCGCAACCATAGTAGGTGAGGTTGCCGGTATTGTTTTGGCCATTCCAGGTTTCAATTTGCCCCACCGTTACCGTCCAACTCCCATTACTGAACACCGACCATTGCTCACCCAGAATAATGGTTTCTGTGATCAACCGTTCCGTGCGACTGCGGCCGCAGGGTTCAGCACTTTCGCAATCGGGGACATTTTCCTGCTGATAGGCGAGGCGGACGACTTGATTCATTAACTGATCGCGGCGATCGCAAATCT
This sequence comes from Spirulina sp. CCNP1310, assembly GCF_034932185.1. Classification (NCBI taxonomy): domain Bacteria; kingdom Bacillati; phylum Cyanobacteriota; class Cyanophyceae; order Spirulinales; family Spirulinaceae; genus Spirulina; species Spirulina sp. CCNP1310. Next base: position 11,364 of record NZ_JAYGHW010000099.1, read on the forward strand.
CAAACGTCGCCCCGATCTCAAACACCTGCCCCGATTGATCCATCACTTGCGCATAACACATTAAATCCCCCGGTTGTAGTTCCGTAATCGTGACAATTTCCGGATAACCACTGGTATCCATGGCTACAGGGGGCGCGGTCGGGGTCGTGGGGGGATTGGCCGGAGCCGCTGCCACCGGTTCGGGATCAGTTTCCGGTTCTGGGGCCGCCTCTGGCTCTGATGTTTCATGCTCCGGCGCAAGGGCTGCGCTCGTCTCCGTTGTTTCTGGCTCACCGCCACAACCGCCCAAAAGGAGGAGGGCAATCACTGCGCTAGTGTGGATCGCCATCCCCAAACTCAATCCACGTTTTATGCTCATCATAGGATTCTCAACCTCAACGCTCTCATTCAATACTGCTTCTATCGGGTTACATCAGGGGCGGTCTTGCCTTTGCTCCCAAATTAACATCCCGATCTAATTTACTATAGGGGCCATTCCCCCGCTAAACTGGAAAAGAGAGCGGTACGCCGTCAACGCTACAGAATCAGAGCAAAGTATGGGACTTGAACAATTTCGCCGTCAGCACCCCGATGGGGGCATTCTTTCTGAATTGGTGCTTTATGAACAGGGGCAATATGTGGTGCGCTGCTGTTTGACCGTTGGGGGAGAGGCGATCGCCACGGCCTTGAGTGCTGCCCCCACGGTGGAAGCAGCGGAGGAACAAGCCCGCGATCGCGCCTTGGCCCTCTTCACCCAATTAGCCGCCATTGCCCCCGATCAAGGGCAATCCATCCCGCCAGCAGTAGCCCCCGTTGTTCCTCAAACTGTGGTGAAAGAGGCGATCGCCCCTCAACCCGCCCCACCTCAGGACATGATCCCCCCAGCTAAACCCGCACCGCCTCCAGCGGCCACGGTTCCCTCGTTTACGGACGTGAGCAATCCCCTACCTCCGGCAGAACCGGCGGCAATGCAGGATACTGTGGCGATCCACGATGGGCAAAGCCCGGTCGGGAACCAGCGCACCCCCATCGCCTCCGATCCCAGCCCAGAACCCCCAATTTTTGACGATCCCCTCCCTCCAGATGAAGAGCCGGAACCCCTACCGCCGGAAGCCTTTACCCCAGCCCCACCCCCCGCCGCCCCTGGGGAACCCATTGATTTTTCCGATATTATCGCCAAGACCAATTTAGAACTGAAGCGGCTGGGCTGGACGAGTGACCAGGGCCGCACCTACATCATGGAAACCTACGGGAAGCGATCGCGCCAATTCCTCACCGATAGCGAACTGGTGGAATTCCTCCATCACCTCGAATCCCAACCCTAACCCAAATTCTTCTTGGGATGAGATGGCATCCCCCTTTTTAAGGGGGACTTAGGGGGATCCTCTCAAAGATGCAAACATGGAGAATAGGAGATTTGAACTCCTGACCTCTGCGGTGCGATCGCAGCGCTCTACCAACTGAGCTAATTCCCCGCTAGATCGCAGATCCTAGCACCGAGCATCGCCATTTTTCAACCCCCCCTAAACCGGCGACTCCAAATCCTGCCGCGCAAACACCGCTTCGACGCGCTCTAGTTCTAATTCGGTGAACTTATCCACCGTCCAATTGGCCTGACGCTGCAACATATGGAAGGGATAGGTTTGCGCTACCCCCACCACCTGCATCCCGGCATTTTTCGCCGCTTCAATGCCGACTAAACTATCCTCAATGGCTAAACAATGGTGGGGTTCAATGTGGCGATCGCTAAATTGCCGCTGCAACCGCTCCACCGCTAAGAGGTAGCCCAGGGGATCGGGTTTGCTGGTGGGGATATCATCCCCCGTGACAATGACACTGAAATAGGGGGCCAATTGCGATCGCCCCAAAACCATCTCCACTTCCTCCCGGCCCGCCCCTGTCACCACGCCCAACAGCAGGGATACGCCGTGGAGCTTGTGGATAAACTCCGTCACACCGGGATAGATGGGCAGCTTGTCCAGGGCTGAAATTTTCGCCAAGTAAGCTTGGCGTTTGCGTTCCAGCAATTGGTTGAGGTATTGATCGGAGACGATCCGGCCCCGTTGACGGAGTAAATCTCGCAAACAGGCGCGATCGCTCCGTCCTAGGCAGCAGCGTTGATAATCCGTGCCATCGGGGCGCAAATTTTCCGCCAACAGCAGGTCTTGGATCAGGGCAGCATGAATGGCTTCATCATTGATGATCGTGCCATTGAAATCAAATAAAACGACTTTGAGCGTCATGAATCTAGGGAAAAAATTCAATCTCTCCAACTGTATCCTAAGTTGAAAAACCCTTAAGGCCCATCTAGGCCCCCAAGAATTCAAGCTAGGCTGTGGAGGGCGTGGCCTACCCGCGCCCCATCCCTTCTAGAATCCCTCGACCATGACTGAGATCCATTGGTATCAATTGCAAAACGGTTCTGATATTCGCGGTGTTGCCCTCCCAGGCGTTGCCGATGAGCCGGTGAACCTCACCCCGGAAATTGCCCAGCGCATTGCCATGGGGTTTGCCCATTGGCTGAGTGAGCAAAGGGGGCAGCCGGTGGGGGAGTTGGCGATCGCCGTCGGCCGCGATAGCCGCCTTTCTGGCCCCGAACTGATGGCCAGCATCATGGCGGGTTTAGCCTCCCTTGGCGTGCGGGTTTACGATCTCGGCATCGCCTCCACCCCCGCAATGTTTATGACCACCGTCACCCCTGCGTTTGCCCATGCTGACGGGGATCTGAATCCCTGCGATGGTGGCATCATGCTCACCGCCAGCCATTTGCCCTTTAATCGCAACGGTTGCAAATTTTTCACCGCCCAAGGGGGTCTAGAAAAGCAAAATATTCGCACCATCCTCGATTTAGCCGCTGCCCATACTTTTGTACCGGCAGCAACAGCGGGAGCGATCGCGCCCCAGGATTTCATGACCACCTACGCCGGGCAATTGGTGGCGATGATCCGGGCCGGAGTGAATGATCCCCAAGATTATGATCACCCCCTTAAGGGTTTAAACATTGTCGTTGATGCGGGCAATGGGGCCGGCGGGTTTTATGTGAGTCAGGTTTTAGAACCTTTGGGAGCCGATACCACCGGCAGCCAATTTTTAGAGCCGGATGGGATGTTTCCCAACCATGTCCCCAACCCGGAAAATGCCGCCGCCATGGCCGCCATTGTCGATGCGGTGCTTACCCAAAAGGCAGATTTTGGGATTATTTTTGATACGGATGTGGATCGGGGGGCGGCGGTGGATGCCACGGGGCAGGAATTGAACCGCAACCGCTTAATTGCTCTAATTGCGGCGATTACATTGCGGGAACATCCCGGCTCAACGGTGGTGACGGATTCCATTACCTCCGATGGGTTGACCCAATTTATTGAGGGGGAACTCAAGGGAGTTCATCACCGCTTTAAACGGGGTTATAAAAATGTGATTAACGAAGCGGTGCGCCTCAATGCCACGGGGCAAGCATCTTGGTTAGCCATTGAAACCTCTGGCCATGGGGCAATGCGGGAAAATTATTTCCTTGATGATGGGGCCTATTTGGTGAGTAAGCTATTGGTGGAGTTGGCGCGGGCGAAGGGGGAGGGGCGATCGCTCTCCGATTTAATCGCCTCCCTCGCAGAACCCCTGGAAAGTCAAGAGTTTCGCTTGACGATCAAAACCCCCGAATTTAAAACCTATGGCCAGCAGGTGATTGACGATTTAACCAGCTTTGCCGCGAGTCAGGAGGATTGGGCGATCGCCCCTCAAAACTACGAAGGGGTACGGGTAGCCTGCTCAGGGGAACAGGGTTGGTTTCTGTTGCGCCTCTCCCTCCATGATCCCGTCATGCCCTTGAATGTCGAAACGAATCTTGCTGGCGGAGTGGCCACCATAGGCCGTCGCCTTTTCGCCTTCCTCCAGGCCTATCCCGATCTCGATCTCACATCCTTAAAAACATTGGAGTGAATCGCGGGTGCTGATGCCGGTGATCGGGTTCACCCCCTCAGCCCGGACACAGAGGGCTTTAAGTTGATCCCGATCTAAAACAGAATCAGTGAAATCTGCGCCGGTAATGATCGCATCGGTGAAGATAGAACGCAGCAGCATCGCCTCACTAATGCGAGCATTGGTGAGGTCTGCCCCCTTGAAATCGCTGAGGTAGGCGATCCCGGTGCGAAAATCGGCATTTTTAAAATTTGCCCCCCGTAGACTACAGCCATTAAACACAGCGCCAATCAGGTCGGCATCGCTGAAATTCGCCCCATTCAGAGCGGTATTAGCAAATTCCGCTTCTTGAAGTTTCGCCCCGTGGAAGTCTTTTGTTTCCACCTTGACATCATCGTAGGCACGGATCAGGGAAGAACTCCCCGCTTGGGCGGGAGTAGCCCACAGGAGGCCCATCGAAAGAAATAGCCCGAAAATCAGGGCAATGAAATAACGCATGATCGCTGGGTTGAAAAGATTGCTGATTCTCCATCTTAGGTTAAGATTTGTGACATCGGACGGAGATTTTGGGTTAAACTCTCCATAAAGTCCTCCACTTTCCAACGAAACCATGCCGCTGTTTGACGAACTCTCTCCCCTTAGTCAGGAAATCCTCGGCAACCCCACAGCCTTCCTGGGTGGATTTTTTGCCGGCGCTCTACGCCTCAACCTGGCAGAAGATCCCGTCAAGTCCTGGCTAGAAAAGCAAGGCCTCCAAACCATGGCAGGGAGCAATGGCAATCCTGATCCTCAAAGTCCCCAATCCATCGAAATCGAATAATTCCCCATGGCCCTCCTGTAGGGGAATCTCGCGCCCTCCTCAGAAACATCAACAAGGATTGAGCCAGCGGCGGCATTGGGATCCCGGTTGAGGAGGGCGAGAGGGCGATCATGCAAAGAGGGTGAGCAATGCTCACCCTCACCAAAAAAATCAATGGGCAATCGAGTTTAGAGCCACTGGCGAGAGGCAAACTTCTCGATTTGGGCTTGGGTGTCGTGGAGTAGCTGACTGCGGCTATCTTGGAGACTGCCGTCTTGGGTCAGAGAAGGGACAAGATTGCGGGCTTGTAACGTCATGTGAAGCTGGAGTTGAGCCACATACTCACAGATATCTTCGCGACCTAGGTCTGTTTCGGTGGGCAATGGGGTCATCAAAACGAATCTCCTCCTGAAAAAAATGACGGTCGATCAACACCCCTAGACGGTATCACGATCGCCCCAATCCGGAAAAACCCATCCCCTCGCCTGCAATATAACTTAATAATCACAGTGATTAGTAATTCTAGGGTAACGAGGGACAGAACTGATCCCCAAATGAGAAGAATTCCTTTACATTAAAGGTTGGCCTGTTGAGGAAACCTTCCCCCATGTCCGTTTTAGAAGCTTATATCTTTGGAACCCTGCTTATAGGGTTTTTCGGAATCATTTTTAAAAAGAACCTGATGATGAAGATCATCGCCATGGATGTGATGAGTACCGGCGTGATCGCCTACTACGTCCTCATTGCTGCGAGGGGTGGCTTTTATACCCCCATTGCTGCCGGATCTACGCCAGGGCCTTATGCCGATCCTGTTCCCCAAGCGGTGATCTTAACGGCTATTGTGATTGGCTTTTCGATCCAAGCCTTGATGTTAGTGGGGGTTATGAAATTAGCCCGCAATAACCCCACCTTAGAAACTGACCAGATCGAAACCCATAACACGCCATGAATCCTTTAATTGCCGAGATTCCTGGGGTGATTCCTTGGATTGCCCTTCCCTTTTTTATTGGTTTTAGTATTAACCTTTTCCCTAAACTGAGTCGCCTCCTGGCCGTAGTGGTTGCCCTCTCATCAATGATCTATGGTGCGGTGCAACTGTTGCGGCCCTTGCCCCAAACCCTAGAATTTCTCGATCATTTTGGGGTGACATTACAAATCGATGGGTTGAGTGGCGCGTTAATTCTCACCAATGGGATTGTGACGTTGGCGGTGTTGCTCTACTGCTGGCAAACGGGCAAATCGACGTTTTTTTATACCCAGTTGGTGATTCTCCACGGTAGCGTTAACGCTGTTTTTGTCTGTGCTGATTTTATTAGCCTCTATGTCGCGGTGGAGGTGATTGGGATTGCGGCATTTTTGTTGATGACCTATACCCGGAGCGATCGCGTTTTGTGGGTGGGGTTGCGCTATTTGTTCGTCAGCAATACCGCCATGTTGTTTTATCTCGTTGGGGCGTTGCTGGTGTATAAGTCTCAGCATTCCTTTGCCTTTGGGGGGTTGGGGGCGGCTCCGCCGGAGGCGATCGCCTTGATCATCCTTGGCTTACTCACCAAAGGCGGGGTTTTTATCTCCGGTCTGTGGCTCCCGCTCACCCATTCCGAAGCGGATACGCCGGTTTCGGCGCTGTTATCGGGGGTCGTGATCAAGGCGGGGATCTTCCCGTTGGTGCGCTGTGCGTTGATTGTGCCGGAAGTGGGGGAGATTTTAGCGATGTTGGGCATGGCTACCGCGCTGTTGGGGGTGGTTTATGCCATTTGGGAAACGGATACGAAACGGCTCCTGGCTTTGAGCACTGTTTCGCAAGTGGGGTTTATGCTGGTGTCTCCTCCCATCGCGGGATTTTATGCCCTCACCCATGGATGCAGTAAGGCTGCCTTGTTCTTAATTTCCGGAAATCTGCCCAGTCGCCAGTTTTCTCAATTGGCCAAGGTTCCCATCCCCCCTGTTTTGAGGGGAGGGATGGCGATCGCCGCCCTTTCCATTGCCGGTTTACCGGGTTTAAGCGGGTTTGCGGCTAAAACCGTAGCGGTGAAGGATGTCCTCCCTTGGCAGGCTATGGTGTTAAATATTGCAGCGGTGGGAACGGCGATCGCCATGGCTAAATTTATCCTCATCCCCTTCTCCTCCACCCCTGCCCCCCCACCCACTCAAGGTCTATCCCTAGCTCTCTTGCTCCTGGTGGGGGCGATCATCGCTGCCAATGGCCTAGGCCCTACCGCCTACACCGTCGTGAATGCCCTGAAAGCCTTGGGCATCATTGCCTTGGGGGGTTTAATCTATGGTTTCATCCTGCAACGCTGGAGCATTAAGCTACCCCGTGGCGGGGAACAGCTTGAGCACCTGATCGGCATGATGACATTAATGCTCACTGCACTATTTTGGATGGTGGTAACATGACCGTTTATCTGAGCATTTTATTGCGGTTAATCATCTGGTTTTTGTTGACATCAGATTTAAGTCTGGTGAATATCGTGATTGGGGTGGCGATCGCCATCCTTTTACCCCATGATCCCCCCCGTTTGCCAGTTTTAAAAGATTGGATCCGGGTGTTCTGGGAAATCATTATCGCTGTGCCAGTTGCTTATTTTGAAGCCCTTCAGATCATGATTTTACCCCATAAAAAAGAGGCATTTTTACGGCGGCGAGTCAGGCCGAATCGAACACCAGGCTTAATCTTTCTCGATATTTTCCTGATCACGTTTACACCGAAAACGATTGTCTTAAGCTATCAGGAGGATGGTTGGTATAAAATCCATAGTGTGGAGCGGGATGAACAGTCATGAATGGTATTATTATCGCCATGCTTTTGGCATTACTGATTCCCATTTACGAAGCCTATCGAGATAGCCACATCTGGCAAAAAATGCTCGCCTTTGCCAGCATTGCTACCAAAACTTCGATGATGATTCTCGTTGTTTCGGTGTTGCGGGATGATTGGATGATTGGTGTCGTGGGGGTTTTGATTTTAAGTGTGGGCAATGCGGCGTTGATGCTCTTAGCCCATGTGATTAAACGCGCCGATGAAGCCGGGGTATACGAACGATGATTGATGGATTGAGTTATAGCTTAATGATTCTGGGTTTGATTTTTTGGTTTTGGGGAACGTTGCCCCTGGTGGGCGATCGCTCCGTGTTGTTTAAACTCCATAGCCTCTCGGTTTCTGATACCTTGGGGTCAATGAGCATGATCGCCGGGCTGTTGTTGAAAATTCCGAGAGAATGGCCACTGTTGATTTTGGCGTTGATTTCTTTGGCAATTTGGAATACTGTTTTAGGCTATGTTTTAGCCTATTGCTCCTATCGGGATGAGGCTGATGATTGATCTCTTCAACCCAGAAAATATCTATATTGTGGCGATCGCTGCCCTGCTGCCCTTAACCGCTGGTTTGGTGATTGTCCAAGTTAATCCCTACCATGCCCTCGTGATGCGGGGGATTTTAGGGGCGGTGGCGGCACTGGTTTATGCCCTGTTTGGGGCGGCGGATGTGGCCCTGACGGAGGCATTGGTGGGGACGATGTTATCGATTACGTTGTATGCGATCGCCGTGCGGTCTTCGCTGATTATGCGCTTAGGGATTATCGAATCTGATCTACCCCCAGAAGACCTACTCAATGGTCTACGCCAACCCCTGCGCCCCTATCATCTGCGTTTGGAGTTAGTCCCTTACCCAGATCAGCAGTCCTTAGCAGCAGCATTACAGGAAAAAGAAGTCCATGGCATTTGCTTTACACCCACTGCCGAAAAAAAACCCGTCCCCTACGAAATTCAAACCCGTGTCCCCCGTCTGTATCAAATTCTCAGCAGTCATCTGCCCCTAGAGCAAATGGCCACCCTCAACCCTGCCCCTGAATTCACCCCCACGAACCCCCTGTCAACACCCCCACCCACAAAGGGATGAAGCTCTGTAAAAGCCTCAAACCTCAGTGAGTTTAGTTGACCAGCCTCAGACCTTAGCGGTCTACGTTCAGAGTAAGCGTTAAAGTTCTTACCTTGGGATGCGTCGCTAGTCCCAAGCACTAAAACCAAGTGGTTAAACAGTCCTAGAGGGTTAAGACAGTGCCACTTGGAAAGTACCGGCTCTGAACATTGGCGCAGCGAACGTTACACGCAAGTAGAAGAGACGCAACAATGTCTATTCCTAATTTCGTTTTTGTCCTTGACACCCACCGCAAACCGCTCACGCCCTGTACTCCGGGCATGGCACGGTCATTGCTCAAAGCTGGCAAAGCGATGGTGTTTCGGATGTATCCATTCACCATCATTCTGCCCAAGGCTGTACAGGCCACGCCAGAGCCTTTAACCCTCAAACTTGACCCCGGTTCTCAAGTCACAGGCATTGCTCTGCTCCAGACAACTGCACTCATTTGGGTTGCCGAACTGATTCACCGAGGGCAAGGGATTCAAGCGGCATTGCGCTCTCGCCGCCAACTCCAGCGCAGCAGACGCGATCGCAAGACTCGCTATCGTCAAGCTCGGTTTCTCAACCGTACTCGTCCTCAAGGTTGGCTTGCGCCCAGCTTGCAGCATCGAGTGGACACCACCGTCACCTGGGTTAAGCGATTGAGCAAACTGGCCCCCATGGCTAACATCGTTCAGGAGTTAGTCAGGTTTGATTTACAACGGCTGGAGAATGCCGAAATCAGTGGGGTTGAGTATCAACAGGGCGAACTCCAAGGCTACGAAGTCAGGGAGTATCTACTGGAGAAGTTCAATCGTCAATGTATCTACTGCGGGGCTAAGGATCTGCCTTTAGAAATTGAGCATATTCATCCCCGTTCTCGTGGTGGGTCGAATCGAGTCTCGAATCTGACCCTAGCTTGCCATTCGTGCAACCAGGCGAAGGGGAGTCAGGATGTTCAAGACTTCCTATCGGGCAAGCCTGACTTACTCCAGCGAGTCCTGAGCCAAGCAAAAGCACCGCTCAAGGATGCAGCAGTAGTGAATACAACGCGATGGGCATTGTTTAATGCGCTGAAAGCAACTGGATTATCTGTCAGTACAGGGAGTGGAGGTCGAACGAAATTCAATCGGACTCGTTTGGGTTTGCCCAAGACCCATTACTTTGATGCAGCTTGTGTGGGCGAAACAGAGGAGTTAAGCGTGCTTAGTGAGCAACCCTTGCTGATCAAGGCAACGGGACACGGCACAGGGCAAATGTGCCGCACAGACAAGTTTGGTTTCCCGACTCGCTATGTGCCTCGATTCAAGTTTGTCCAAGGCTTTCAGACGGGGGATATCGTCAAGGCGGTTGTCACCTCTGTTAAAAAGGCGGGAACTTATATCGGTCGGGTTGCGGTGCGAACGAGTGGGTATTTCAACATTGCTGATCCTAGCGGTTTATTGCAAGGCATCAGTCACAACTACTGTAAACCTCTACATCAGAAGGATGGCTACGCTTATGGCTACTGAATGGGCAATTTCGGGGGGATTGACCCCCACTCAATTGCCGCTCCTATCCATCCCCACCCACAAGGGGATGGGGTTTCTTGGAGGAAGATCATGAAATGGATTTACCTTGCCGCTGGCATTGCCCTGTACTTGAAAATGTTGGTGTTTCCCAACGTGGTGATTGCCGGTGAAGAATTGGCGATGGTTGCCCCCATTGTGGAAGAAACGGGTGTACCCAATGCCGTATCGGGGATTATTTTTCGTAACCGTCTTTATGACACGATTTTTGAGGTGGTCGTGTTTACCATTGCCATCATGGGGGTGAAATTCCTCCTCGCGGATGATCAACCGCCAACAACAGTCCATCAATTCACGGATCACCCCTCCATTGTCCTCGCTCGTTTAGGGGCCACCATCGCCGCCTTAATTGGCATTGAGCTAGCGATTCGGGGCCATCTCAGCCCAGGGGGAGGCTTTGCCGCTGGCGTGGCTGGGGGAACGGCGATCGGGTTAGTGGCGATTACCGCCGCCGCTGATTGGATGGAGGCCCTTTATAAACGGTGGCACGCCGCTACCGCTGAAAAGGTGACGGTATTGATCTTTATCATCGCCGCTGTCTTACTGCTGGTGGGGATTGAGTTGCCCCTGGGGGAATATGGCAGTTTAATCAGTGGGGGCTGGATTCCGATTCTCAATGTGCTGGTGGCGGTGAAGGTGGCTTTAGGATCTTGGGCCGCAATTTTGCTGTTTATCCGTCATCGGGGTTTGTTGTAGGAAGGAAAAGGGAAAGTTTAACTTTCCCACTGCCCACTTTTAACGAGTCTTCAAAAAATAGGGTGAAATTGGCTCGATTGGATCCCGAATTGGCGTAGGGGCGAAAAATTTTTGTGCCTTCGGCAGGCTTACGCCAACGCCCCTACAGGGTTTCAATTTTACTCAATTGAGCTGATCACCTTAAATTGTAAAGCCGACATTCCACAGGTTGCTCAATCAATGGTGCGTCAGCCGTTAAGCTACTCTTTTGCGTCCTAGGTTATCGATCTGACGCACCCTACCATTGAATCGTAAGGTGCTTCAGACCAGATCAATGATGATGTTGATGGTTGAATTGTGCCTGACGCACCGTTCACTAGCATCATTGGCCTTAACCTGCGAAATGTGAGCTTTAACCAAAAGGAAGTAGGTTCTTTTTCAAAGCTCTGAAAGCTCGGTCGGTAACGGCGGAATAGCTCAATTCACCACAGAGGATCTGGCTCATTAATCGGGTGGCAAGGGGTTGTTTCACGCCGATTTTGTAGGCGAGTTTGGTGAATTTATAGAACAGGCCCGCTAAACGTTGGGCGAGGGCCATGTCGTGACCCCAGAGGGTTTGCATTGTCTCGCTATAGCGGGCTAGGGCTTGGGCATCGCCTCCATGGGCAGCGGCGATCGCCTCCGCCGCCTTCACACCACTGAGCAACGCCGGACGAATGCCTTCTGCCAAAAAGGGATCGGCTAAACCGGCACTATCCCCCACCAGCAAGCAATTTTGGCCATGTAAGGGCCGCTGCTGATGCCATAGGTTCATCGGGATGGCTGTTACGGTTGCCCCATTGCCGAGATATTGGCCCAATTGTTGGGCTAACTCTGCCGGTTTGCTGTTGCCTTCCATGACTGCGGCACTCACAACGGAGCGATCGCCCTGGGGAAACTGCCAAATAAAGCCATTTTTTACCGAACCAAAATCAAATTGGGCTTGGTGGGGGAATTTTGGGGGTTCAACGAGGGCAGCGACGGCGGCGATCGCCCCCTTCCCCATCCCTTTTAAACCCAACCAAGCAGCACAAGGCCCCCCGGCTCCATCGGCGGCAATGACATAGGGGGCGGTGAGCATTCCCTGATGCGTAGCCACCTGCCAAGCTTGACCATCAAAGCTTAACCCCGTTACTGCCGTGGCCATTTGTACCTTGGCCCCAGCGGTTTCGGCTTGATTGAGCAGGAATTGATCAAAGATGGGCCGTTGCACCATCCACATCGGCTGAGTTTGTAATTGGGCTGCAACGGGATCGCCCTGTTGCCAGGTAAAGCGGACTTGATCAACAGTGGTGGCGATCGCCGGGGCAAAATCAAAGTCAAACCAAGCCGCCACGGCAGGAGAAACCCCACCGCCACAGGATTTGCTCCCTAACTTTTCCCCTTTTTCGAGGATTAACACATTCAGGCCGCGCCGAGCGAGGTGGTAGGCGGCGGCAGTACCGGCGGGGCCGGCTCCAATAATAATGCAATCGGTCATTAAATTTTGAGGGCTAGGTGGGGAAGGATCCCCCCTGCCCCCCTTAAAAAGGGGGGTTCTGAATTTAACCCCCTTTTTAAGGGGGTCGGCGTAGCCGGGGGGATCTTTGAGGTGGAGCGAGATCCCCCCTGCCCCCTTTTAAAGGGGGGTTCTGAATTTAACCCCCTTTTTAAGGGGGTCGGCGTAGCCGGGGGGATCTTTGAAGTTGGCAGGCTTACATCTTTTGGATAAAGCGGGTAGTGACATAGCGACCGGGGGCAATTTGCGCCCAGCCATTGGTTTGACCGATGACATTCACTACCGTGCCATGGGCTAAGGTAGTGGCTACGGAATATTGCTCACCGGGGCCGGTGCGGACATTGAGGGGGCGGGTTTGGGTGTTGATGCGGTATTGCCCTTGGGAACCGGAGGGGGCAGTCGCAGCAGCGGCGCGGGCCGGAGCGGGGGCTGTGCCACCCCGGAGGGCGGCGAAGGTTTGGGGGCCGGCAATGCCATCAACGCTAATCCCGGCATCCTGTTGGAAGCGCCGCACAGCGTTGATCGTGCTGTCGTTGTAAACACCCCGGCCACTGCCATCGGCTCCGTAGGAAATGCTGTAGCCCTTGTTGCGCAATAGGGTTTGCAGTTCCGCGACTTGATCGCCTTTGGAATTAGGGCCGAGCATTCGGGCATTGCTGCTAGGACGAGCGGGGGAGGGGCCGCCTGTACCGTTACCCCCCCCCCGCAATCGGCTCAGGGTTTGGGGGCCAACAATGCCATCGACGCTTAAACCGGCTCGTTTTTGGAAATTGCGCACAGCCTGTTCAGTTTGGGGGCCAAAACGACCACGGCCCGCTCCATTGGCTCCGTAGGCAATGGGAAAACCTTGGTTGCGGAGGAGGGTTTGCACTTCGGCAACGGCTTCGCCATTCATGCCGCTGCGGAGGGTTTGGGCGGTGGCGGGGTTAGCAATGGCCACCGTTCCCGCAATTAACCCTAAGGAAAGGCTTGTGAGCAATAAACCGTGGGAGAGCGATCGCCAGGGGGTGGATTGCCAAAGGTTGATCTCGCTAAAGTCGTAGGTAATACCGACTTCAGCTTCGTGGGCTGCATAACCGTAGGTGTAGGCCAGAATATCCATAGATGTATTGCAATAACTCGCTGCTAATATTGCCCATCCTAATCTGAAATTTGAGGGAACGCTAAGATTGTTCCGGCTGTGGGAATTTTTCGACAATTTCCAAATTTGGCAACCCGGTTAACTTTTCCACTGGCTCATCAAGATGCTGCGTCGGGACATAAATTTTCAGTCCTTGGGGAACACCACAAACCTCAATGGGGGTCATTCCGACCATTTCCCCATCTAAGACGACTTTTTGGGGGGGATTGGTGGTAATTTTCACCCATTGGGCCTGGAGATAGCCAATGTCATCTCGCTCGGTGGGGCGGTGCTGGATCGCGGTCTGTAGTAGATGTTGGGAGGCGGCGATCGCCCCTGTCCAGTTGTTAGCGGCAACAATGGTGATATCTAACCAACCATCATCGGCTTTGAGTTGGGCCGGCCCTTGGGCAAAAATCGAGGTAGCGGGGGCGGCGTTGGCGACGGTGACGGCGATCGCCGTTGTGGTAATCACCTTATCCATCGTTTCCAACTTCACGTTGAGAATCCCCGCGCTAAAGCGACGGGGATTGTCAAAATCAGAGCGGGTTAAAAGATGCCTTCGATGTAGTTGTAGATGGTGAATTGATGGGTGATTTCTTGAGGGGTGAGATCAGGTTTGATCTGGCCTTGGTAGGTTACGAGGGCGAGATCAAATCGACAGGGCCAATGGCTGTAATGGGGGAATTTTCCTAGGAAACAGGCGGCGGTTTCGCTGAGTTTGGTTTGTTTTTGGGGCGTGATGGCGGTGAGGCCTTCGTGATCCCAGGAGGGATGGGTGCGCTGTCGCGGATCGCACCTGGTTTTCACTTCAATAAACACCAAGGCCGGCGGGCCAGGGGGTTGGGCGATCAGATCCAATTCCCCCCAAGGACAGCGCCACCGTTGGGCGAGGATTTGCCACCCCTGAGCCTCTAACCACAGTTGTACCCGTTTTTCCCCGAAGGTTCCGACCCAATGATCCTGTTGTTTTTTGGTGTTGGCCATAATTTCGCTTGTCAGTACAAAGGCGCAATCAACCCGATCTGACTCCCCTTCGCCCTTTTTGGGAGAAGGGGCTGGGGGATGAGGGCAAGGGGTTAGGGTTTAGCCTCCAACTTGGCGAGGCGACTTTTAAGGTCTTGGTTATCTTTTTTCAACTGCTCCAATTCTTCTCGCAGTTGGGTGAGGGCTTGATCTGATCCTAGGTTTTTCTGTACCCGCTTAACCGCTTCTTCTGCCATGCGCCGCACCCGGCCATCGGGGGTTTGATCCGCTAAGGCGGTGAGGATGGCGATCGCCTCTGGGGTTTGCATTTGTCCTAAGGCTCCACTGGCGGCGACTTGGGTGAGGAAAAAGGATTCTTGGGCGATCGCCTCTAATTCCTGGGCGATCTGCTCCACTTGGTCGGGGGTTTGGCCCGTGGAGACGGCTCCGAGGGCGCGGATGGCGGCCAAGCGCAGGGCTTGGGGTGTGCCGGGTTGGGTGTATTCAAGGATTAACGCCACGGCTTCGGGGTTGGTTTTTAATTGGCTCAAGCCGCCAATGGCTCCGGAGCGCACCACCTCATTCCAACCGCTGCGGGTTGCTAAAACGGAACGAAAGAGGGCGATCGCCTCCTCTTGTTTCGTTTTCAAAATTCCCGTCACCATACCGCCCAAACTCCGCAATGCTGCGGCCTCTGCCCCATAGCTAGCATCACCATCCCGCGCTACCGCGAGGACTAACTCGTAACTTTTCAGGGTTTTAATTTTCGCTAAACTTTCAATCACAGCCCGACGCACCCGCGCATCTTGATCCCCTAAGCCAGTGCTGAGGGCATCCACGGCTTGATCTAGCTTGATTTTGCTCAACTGTTTAGCCACTTCCAAACGCACACCCCAGAAGCGATCCGTGGTTAAGGCAGTTTGGAGGGCGGCGATCGCCTCTAATCCGCCCTTTTTGGCGAGGGCGATCGCTGCATAGATGCGCGACACGGGATCGGGATCATATTTAAGCTGTTGCTTCAGGGCCGCTACAGGATAATCCAGACTGACGGTTTTGAGAAAACTATTGCAGACATCGAAGCTAAAGAAATCGGGTTTTTGGGTGAGGGGGAAATAAAAGGTCTGTTCCGGTTGATTAAGGCGGACGGTTAAGGATTGAAAAGAAACCTGTTCCTGATCATTAACGGAACCAAAGGCAATGGGAATCTCTAAATCAAACAGTTGGCTATCACTGCCGGTGGAATCAGTTTTCGCCTGAGTTTGTTTCACCGTTACTTTGGCTAACTTCGTCTCATTATCCCAGCTATAACTCACCTTAAAATCAGGATGGCCACCCCGGAACACATACTGATCAAACAAAAAGGCTAAATTGCGCCCCGTGGCCTGCTCAATGGCTCGGAGCAAATCAATCGTTTCTACGGTTTTATGGGCATTGTCATTAATAAACCGATGGATCGCCCGATTAAATAATTCATCACCCAAAATTCCCCGGATCATGTGGTAAACACAGGCCCCTTTTTCGTAAAGATGGCGATCATAGAGTTCAATGGCTTCACGGTAAATATGGGTGACAATGGGGCGACGATAGCGGGAACTATCCTCACTGAGATAGCTGCGGGCTTCGTTGAGCAAATAATAGGCTCCCGCCTCCGGGCCATATTCATGTTCCGTCCAAATCACCTCAGAATAGGAAGCCGCCCCTTCTTTCAGCCAAGCATGGGACCAATGCTTAATCACTACCAAATCCCCAAACCATTGATGCGCCAATTCATGAACGACTAAACTTTCCGTGCGCTCATTATCGAGCATCGCCCGTTCATCGAGTAGGCAACGATCTGTTAACAAGGTTGTGGAAGTGTTTTCCATGCCCCCAAAAATAAAATCAGCAACGCAAACCTGAGCATATTTAGGATAGGGATAGGGGTAGCCGTATTTTTCACTTAAGAAAGCGATCATTTTAGGCGTTTTACCCATGCTTAAACGGGCCGATGCTTCTTGGCCCTTTTCCACATAGTAAGTAACGGGGATGTCTTGCCATTGGTCGGCAATTTCGGCAAAATCCCCGACGGCGAGAGTCATTAAATAGGTAGGATGGATCTGTTTTTGATGCCAATGGTAACGGGTTGTTTGACCTAAATTTTCCGTTCCCACCAATTCCCCATTGGAAATGGCCCGCAGGGGTTGGGGGACTTCGACGCGGATTTCTGAGGTGGCCAGTTGACCGGGATAATCAAAACAGGGGAACCAATAGCGGGAATCTTCATCTTCCCCCTGTGTCCAGACTTGCAGGGGCTTATCGGGATAATGGTCATCGGGGCCGATGAAGTAGAGGCCGCGCTGGGGCTGGTGGGCGGCGTAGTCGATGCTGACATTAAAGGGATCGGAGCCGGTGGGTTGAAGCAGTTCAATAGCTAACCGTTCGCCGTTGTAGTCGAAGGGTTGGGCAAATTGCCCCACTTTTACCCCCCGAATTTCCAAATCCACTGCATCAAGGGTGAGGTGCGTAATCCCGGAGCGGATCGGGCGGATCGTGATCGTGCAAGTGCCGCTGAAGGATTTTTGCGGAATATCTAAGATGAGATCGAGGGCAATATGCTCCACTTGGCCGGGGCGATCGGGGTTGTAGTGGGGTTTGGCTCCTGGCAGTTCAAAGGAGTTATGGCGATCGCCCTCGTCGTCAAAGGAGAAAAATTGCGTGATCATGGAATTCTTGCATCAATACATCTGCAATCCATTTTAGGCCCCCATGGGGGGAGAAGCAGAGGAGAGGGAAGTAGAATTGATCTGAAATGCGGCGATCGCATTCATGAGGTGTGGGGGCGAAAGATTTTTCGCCCCTACCACAGTCCCTTACCAGCCTTTGCTGGCTTGATCCAGAACGTAGGATGCCACATTCTCAATTTGTTCAGCGTTGAACTTAGCGCCAAAGCCGGGCATCGCGCCTTTACCGTTGATCACTTGGTTTTTAATCGCGGCAACACTGGCCATATCCCATTTTTCCAAATCCCCTTGCTTCAAGGTTTTGGCTCCATTGACCACATTGCCGCCCCCCATGTGGCAAGCGGCACAGTTGGCTTTAAAAATTGCTTCCCCAGCCCCCAAGTCAGCGGCTTGGGCGGGCATCAGCCAGAGCAAGGGTAGAAACAACACCGTCAAAGCCAGAGTTACTAAAAGTTTACGCATCGTGTGTTCTCCAAAAATCAGGAATGGTTTGATCTTGAAAGGGGGCGAATACTTGAGTCAAGCGACAGGCTGTCGAAATAGAGGAGTAGAGGAGCATGATCTCGATTCTCCTATGGATGGGTGGGGGGCGAAAAATTTTTGTGCCTCCGGCAGGCTTACGCCAACACCCCTACGTCAGCAGCTAAACCCAGCCCGTTCGATCCCCCCGGCCCCCCTTAAAAAGGGGGGTAATAAATTCGTTCTCTATTCTCCCACCAACGCCGCCAAGGCCCCCGCCACATCCCTTGTCAATTGCTTCGATGCGCCCTTGATGGATAGCTGAGGGTATTGATTGACGGCGATCGCCTCCCCGATTTTCACCGTCACCTGACTGCCTCGGCGGGGGATTTTTTGGGAATATTGCAAACTGACGGGGACAATCTGCACGGGGCGATCGCATCCCCGCGCCTCCCGTTCGGCCTGGGCTTGCAGGGCAACCATCGCCACGCCCCGCTTAATCGGCTGTATTCCCGCTTCCCGAAAAATATCCCCCTCTGGGAAAATGACGACCATTTCCCCTTGGTGTAAGAGGTTGACCGTATGATCCAAACTGGCTAACTTGCGATGATGGGCGTGGGTATCCACGGGGAACCCCCCTAAACGCCGAATAAACCACCCCTGCACCCCCCGCATTTCATCCGCAGAAACCATGAATCGCAGGTAACGGCCTGTGACAGTTTTGCCAGTGGTATGGGCGACGATCAGCGCATCCCAGCGGGAGCGATGGGTGGGGGCAAGAATCACCGGGCCGGTTTTGGGGATATTTTCCTGGCCAATGACCCTGATTTGGCTGAAGTAATAGGGCAGGATAACTTGATTACCTAAGGGATAGGCGATCGCACTGATCAGGGGAGAAATGCGGGAGGATACGGGAATTTTTGAGGACATCATCACAAGCTCACAGGCTGGGTTTCACTTGCCTTCACCTTATCGAGGGGGGTAATGGGGATGGGGGCGATCGTGACAGTTTCGGGAGCGTAACGGGAAAGGTTGGCCGTGGCGGGTGTGAAGAAAGAAAACATTATGTAAAGTTGGGGGCGATCGCCTTGGACTTTCTGAGAGAATAAAAAGCCGGTAGCTGAAGGAACTTCAATCTTTCCCTAGTATTTTTACTTAGCCCTGGAGGTTAATCGTCGATGAAATTGGCTTATTGGATGTATGCAGGCCCCGCCCACATTGGCACATTGCGGGTTGCCAGTTCCTTTAAAAATGTTCATGCGATTATGCACGCTCCCTTAGGGGATGATTATTTTAATGTGATGCGCTCGATGTTGGAGCGGGAACGGAATTTTACGCCCGTGACGGCTAGTGTCGTGGATCGCAATGTGTTGGCGCGGGGTTCTCAGGAAAAGGTGGTGGATAATATCACCCGCAAGGATAAAGAAGAACACCCGGATTTAATTGTCCTCACCCCCACCTGCACATCCAGCATTTTGCAAGAGGATCTACAAAATTTTGTTGATCGCGCCCAGATGGATGCTCAATGTGATGTGATGCTGGCGGATGTCAATCACTACCGGGTTAATGAGTTGCAGGCGAGCGATCGCACCCTCCAACAAATCGTTGAATATTACATTGCCAAAGCCCGCAAACAAGGGGATCTCGATACCACCAAAACCGAGCAACCTTCGGTCAATATTTTAGGGATGACGACCCTCGGTTTCCATAATCGCCACGATTGTACAGAATTAAAACGGTTGATGGCGGATTTGGGAATTATCGTCAATACTGTTGTGCCGGAAGGGGCAATGGTGGAGGAGTTGAAAAAACTGCCCAAGGCTTGGTTTAACCTCGTTCCCTATCGGGAAGTGGGGGGGATGGCGGCGCAATATTTGGCCCAGGAATTTGGTACGCCGATGGTGGATATTACCCCGATGGGGGTGGTGGAAACGGCCCGCTGTATTCGGCAAATTCAAACTGTCCTCAATGACCAAGGGGCGAATGTGGATTATGAGGCGTTTATTAAAGAGCAAACCCTCTACGTTTCCCAAGCGGCTTGGTTTTCCCGCTCCATTGATTGCCAGAATTTAACGGGTAAAAAAGCGGTGGTGTTTGGGGATAATACCCATGCAGCAGCGATGACGAAAATTCTCACCCGTGAGATGGGGATTCATGTGGTTTTGGCGGGAACCTATTGCAAGTATGATGCGGATTGGTTCCGCACTGAAGTGAGTGAATATTGCGATGAGGTGTTAATTAGTGAGGATAATGCGGAAATTGGGGATGCGATCGCCCGTTTAGAACCGGCGGCAATTTTCGGTACACAAATGGAGCGTCATGTGGGTAAACGGCTCAATATTCCCTGTGGTGTGATTGCCGCCCCGATCCATATCCAAGATTTCCCCATTGGTTATCGTCCGTTCTTGGGTTATGAAGGCACAAATCAACTGGCGGATTTGGTTTACAATTCCTTCACGTTGGGCATGGAAGATCATTTGTTAGAAATCTTTGGCGGTCACGATACGAAAGAGGTGATTACAAAAGGGATTTCTGCCGGTTCTGATCTGAATTGGACGAAGGAAGCCCAAGGAGAATTAAATAAAGTTCCTGGTTTTGTGCGGGGGAAAGTGAAGCGGAATACGGAGAAATTCGCCCGCGATCGCAACCTCACGGAAATCAGCCTAGAGGTGATGTACGCCGCCAAGGAAGCTGTAGGGGCTTAGAGATTCGGTATCTAGTTGTTGCATTAATGGGTGTGGGGGCGAAAAATTTTTCGCCCCTACTTTCATGGGGGAATTCCTGATTACCACAGGGGATCGGTATAAAGATTAATCGTCACCACCGGCTGACCGGCGGGAATTGAGGAAATACAGGCACAAATTGATGTACCGTCGGCTAATTCCACCTCGCAGGCATGGCAAGACCCCATTAAGCAGCCGGTGGGAATCGTAATGCCGGCCCGGGCTGCTACAGCTAATATCGGTTCACCGGGTTCGGCTGTGGTGGTGACACCATCGGGGAGAAATTCAACTTGTACCATAGAGCGTTAAAGGGCGAGTTTCTTGCCCGGATCATAGCAGTTTGAGGGGGTGAATTTTGGGGGCGATCGCATTGGTAGCGGGGTTAATTTTGGCGGGGGGAAAGAGTTCCCGCATGGGGTCGGATAAGGCCCTCAAACGGTGGCAGGGGGTTCCCTTGATCTTGCGGGTTTATGAGGCGATCGCCCCTGTGGTGACGCAAGTTTCCCTTCTCACCCCTTGGCCGGAACGCTACTGCGAGATTTTGCCCCCCGCTTGCCAAAGGTTACAAGAATTAGAACCCCACCAGGGGCCAGCTTTTGCCATTGCTCAGGGATTAGCTCAAATTCAAGCCCCTTGGTTGCTGGTGGTGGCTTGCGATTTACCCTGTTTGGATTCTGGAATGCTGATCCGTTGGCGGGAAAAATTGGCCGATTTATCGCCCCATACCCAGGCGTTGATCCCCCGTTGGGGGGAACGGTGGGAACCCTTATGCGGTTTTTATCGGGGGGATTTGGGGCCAAAATTAGGGGCATATTTAGACCAAGGGGGGCGATCGCTCCAGGGTTTTTTCAACGCAATTGAGGTGCAAGCATTAGGGATTGAGGAGGCCGATCTATCCCATTTCCACAACTGCAACACCCCCGCCGATTTGGAAGAGTAGAATAGGAATCAAGCGTTATTCCCCAAGTTGCGATGACCCTTTCCGCTGAACGCAGTCTCATTTACCCTGATTATGATGGCCAACCCATGGCAGACAATACCCGCCAATTCCAATGGATCGTTTTCCTGAAAGAAAATCTAGAACGCTGGTTTGCCCCTTATAATCAGATTTTTGTGGCTGGGGATCTGTTGTGGTATCCCGTAGAAGGACGGCCAGATCTGCGGGTTGCGCCGGATGTTTTGGTGGTTTTTGGCCGGCCTAAGGGGCATCGCGGCTCCTATCAGCAATGGCGGGAGGGAAATATTGCCCCCCAAGTCGTTTTTGAAATCCTCTCACCGAGGAACCGCTTGCAGGAAATGGCGAAAAAGCAGGAATTTTATAACACCTACGGCGTTGAGGAATATTATCTTTATGATCCTGAGGAAAATGATCTCTGTGGATTTATTCGGGTTAATGGCCTGTTAACCCCCGTTGATCAGATTGCCGATTGGATTAGCCCTTGCTTGGGCATCCGTTTTGAACTGACAGCGGAAAGCCTCGCCCTCTATCGTCCCGATGGGGAAAAATTTCTCACGACGTTGGAACTGGAGGCCCAAATGGAAGCCCAGCGACAACGGGCGGAAACGGAATATCAACGGGCGGAACGGTTAGCGGCCCAGTTACGGGCCTTGGGAATTGAACCAAAGGAGTAGGGGCGAAAAATTTTTCGCCCCCACACCCAATCAATCTCTCCCAGCAGATTTCCCCTTAATACTCGTCGTATTCGGGGCGTTTTTCGGGAATGTTGACCGGCGGGGCTTGATAAGGTTCAGGCTCATCATCCCAAACATCATTTTCAATGGGATCATAGGCGGGTTCTCGCTCGATCGCCGCCCGCTGGGGAGGGCGACGGGGTTCACTCCAGTTGGATTCCCCTTCGTAGTCGTCTTCATAGCGCACCGCTTTCGCTTGGCGTTTGGGGAGCGATCGCGGCTGGGATTCTGCCCATTCATCCTCATCCCAAGCCGGTTCATAGGGCCGCTCTAAGGGGGGAGCCACGGGCCGCGCATTGACCGGAATGCCTGTGCCTAATTGATTTTCGGGCCGGGCCGTGGGGGTGTAGTAGGGGTCTTCTTCGTCTCGCTCCCAAGGGGCGCGACCAATGCCGACCCGCTCCAACAAGCCGACGGTGATCTGTTTCAACCGTTCCTCAGACCCTTCAAAGACAATGATCCGATTGGGGCCGGTGCTGACAATTTCCTCGACAGGCAACTCGTAGGTACTCAAAACCTGCTCCGGAATCATCGGCAGGCCAATGGAGGCGATAATCAGCGATACCACCTGGCCATCTTCGACACTAAATTGAAAATCCCGTACCCGCCCCAGCAATTCCCCCACCTCGGTAATCACTTCGCAGTTCACTAAATTGCTGTAGGCCTCTGCATCCACCTCTTCAATCACATCCTCATTGGGAACCAGAAGCACATCCCCCGCCCGCTCAATGCTGCTGAGGTACATATATTTAGGCATCCCCGTCATGGCCAGCAGGTTATCCCGTAGACCCAACGCCACCACTTCCCGGCGATCAATATCCACCAACAGATTTTTCACGACTCCCAACTGTCGAGCCGAGTCATTGGTGATCACCTTAGTGTTGATGAATTCAGAGCGAAGACGAATGGTGTCGGTTGTCATTGTGTTTTGTAGTTCGAGCCTTGGATGGTACGCAGGAAAAGAGATAATTCTTAACAGTGTACCCCTGTTAATTCAGAAAATATTACCGCAATCTTCACAATTTAATCCCCAAAACCTGGGTATAGGCTCCCCTAGCTTGGGTTACGCCGATGGTACGCTGGGCAGATTCAATCATCGGGCGGCGCAAACTGACGACAATGAACTGGGCTTGCTCCGCCTGACTTTTAATCATTCTAGCTAATCGCTCCACGTTTGCCCCATCAAGGAACATATCCACTTCATCGAAGGCATAGAAGGGGGAGGGGCGGTAGCGTTGGAGGGCAAAGATGAAGCTGAGGGCGGTGAGGGATTTTCCACCGCCGGACATGGAACTGAGGCGTTGAACGGGTTTGCCTTTGGGGTGGGCGACAAGGTTTAATCCGCCGCTGAAGGGGTCGCTGGCATTTTCCAATTTAAGGTAGCCGTCGCCTTCGGAGAGGGTGGCGAAAATGGTTTGAAAGTTGGCATTGACAGCATCGAAGGATTCCTGAAAGGCTCTCAGGCGTAGGGTGGTAAAGGTTTCAATCCTTAACAGGAGTTCGGTGCGTTCGGCGGCGAGGGTGGTGAGTTTTTCGGAGAGTTCCGTTAACCGGGCTTCGGTTTGCTCATATTCGGTCAAGGCCAACATATTCACCGGCTCCATGGCTTCTAAACGGCGTTGGGCGGTGTGGATCTGCGCCTGAAGGTGGGTGAGTTGGTCGGTGTAGGTGGCAAAGGTGAGGGTTTGATCCCCCTCATGGCTGACGAGATCGGGGACTTCAGGGAGGGGATCGGGGAGGGGGTGGGCGGCGATTTCCTGCTGGAGTTGGGCGATCGCCTCCTGCCTTTCCCCCTGTTGGCTGGCTAATTTTTCCTGCTCCCAATGGAGGGATTGTTGCCGTTTTTGGAGGGTTTGGAGACGGGCAAGAGTGCGATCGCGCTCTCCCTTAACCCGTCCCAATTGTTCATCCAATGTTGCTAATGCCGCTGTCGTTGCTGCCATGGCATCGGTTAACTGTCCTTGCTGCTGTTGAACTTCGAGTAATTGCCCCTCAGCGGTGGCCTGTGCTGCCTGTTCATGGTGATAGCGGTCTTGGGCTGTTTCTCGCCGCTCCTGCAACCGCAACGCCTCAGTTTCCAAGGCCAACAGTTGCGCTTCGGTTTCCCGGATAGCGGTTTGAGCTTGAGTGATGCGGGTTTCGGTATTGCGGATCTGTTGTTGAATGTCCTGCCAAGCTTGGGCGGTTTGGGCGGTTTCCAGTTGGGCGAGTTGCGCCTGCAATTGTTGCAATTCTGATTCAGCAATGGGCATGGTTTCGGCCAATTCCGCTAAACGGGTGGCGGCTTCCCCTTGGGCCGCTTGGGTTTGGCTAATTTGCAGCGTTAACTGTTCCTGTTGCTGACGGAGGCGATCGCCCTCCCGTTGCCATTGCTCGCGGCGGAGTTGCGCCGTTGCCAAGGCTTGGCGGGCTGTGCTTAATTCTTGGCCCCATTGAGTGAGGCGATCGCGCTTCTGGGTTAACGTCCGCTCACAACCCTGCAAGACATCCTCAAGATCTGCTAACCGTTCTCGCAACTGTTGCAATTCCGCCGATTCCCCCGTGGCCACCGTGCCAAACTGAAGCGTTCCCCGACTGGCCCGACTTCCCCCCGATAATGCCCCACTGGTTTCCAGCAATTCCCCCTCTAACGTAACGATACGGCTCCGGCCTAAGAAAGGCCGGGCAGTTTGCAAGTTTTCAAAAACGGCGGTATTGCCAAAAACATAGGCAAAAATCGGGCGGTAGCGGGGTTCGCAACTGACCAATTTCACAGCATAGTCGATGAAGCCGGTGGCATTGCGGAGATTGCCGATGCTTTGACTACTGGGGGGGCGAATTTTATTGAGGGGGAGAAACGTGGCGCGGCCAGCTTTTTCCCGTTTCAACAATTCAATGGCTTGGGCGGCCACCTGGTCATCCTCAACAACAATATTGCCTAACCTCCCCCCTGCCGCTGTTTCCAAAGCAATATGATAGGCGGGTTCGACCTGACCCAACTGAGCCACTAACCCACAAATGCCGGGTAGGTTTGCGGTCAGGATCACCTGGCTGGCATAGGTTCCTTGGGCTTCTTTTTGAGCGTTGGCCTTGGCTTCGAGCTTATCCAGTTGGCGGGTGCGATCGCGCTGTTCGGTTCGTAATCGGGTGGCGGTCTCCTCGGTGAGTTTGAGTTCTGCTTCAGTTTGGGCATAGTGGCCCACCAGTTCTTGAATGTGGGCTTCGAGGGGGGCGAGATCGGGGGGGGATTCCCCCAAGGCCTTCAATTCGGCAACAATGGCAATGCGTTGGGCTTCCTGTTCCCCTTGGGTTTGTTGGGCGCGGGCGAGGCGTTCGCTGAGTTGAGCCTGTTCGGTGCGTTGGGGGTTGAGGGTATTTTGTAGGGCGGTGATCTGTTGGGTGAGGGCGGTTTGTTGTTGTACCCAAGCTTGGGATTGGGCGGCGATCGCCTCCGCCCTACCCCGCAACTGGCTCAATTCCTCCTGGGCCAGGGTAAGGGCCTGTTGCTGTTGTTGCCAAGTCTCCCCTTCAAGGTGGGCCTGGGTTTGGTTGATTTCAGCAAACCGCTGTTGCAATTCAGCAATTTCAAGGCTCAGTGCTTGTTGCCGCTGACGGCTGATGGTGAGGGTTTGGGTGAGTTGGGCGGCCTGTTGATCAGCCTGTTGGGCTTCGAGGCGTTGGGTGGTGAGTTGGCCATTGAGGGCGATGTGTTGATCTTCCCCTAAAGCTTGGACTTGTTGTTGGAGGCGATCGCATTCCCCTTGCACCGTTGCGAGATCTGAGGCGAGGGCTGCTAACTGTTCCGCCCATTGGGCCAGTTGGGCAACACCCTGATCATATTGCCGTTGTTGAGTTTGTAACTGTTGTTTGAGGGCGCGGGTGGTTAGCACCTGTTCCCACTGTTGCCAGGTTTGGATCTGTTGGCGGAGGGTGTGGTATTGTTCAGCTTTGCGGCGATCGCCCGCCAATTTAGTCAACCCCCGCTGCAACTCCGTTTCAATGAGCCGAAACCGCTCCTCCCGCTCCCGCACCTCCTCCAGGGTGGAGCGCACTTGCTCAATCTTGCGATCGAATTCCGCCACACCGGCTAATTCATCAATAATCTGTCGCCGTTCCCGGCCATTCATCGTAATAATCCGGGTCACATCCCCTTGCAGCACAATGTTGTAACCTTCGGGGTAGATTCGCAGTCGGCGCAATTGGGTGTGTAAATCCGTGGCATTACAGGGTTCGTCGTTGATGAAGTATTGGGAGGAATAGCTACCGCTTTTCGTCACCCGTAGCCGTCGCGTCACCGTCCATTCCGGGGTTAAATCTCCCAAAGCCGCTGCTGTCTCGGCCTTTTCCGCCGCCGTCTCCGCCTCACCAAAATGATCTGAATCTTGCCAATCTGAGAGGTCAAACGTCACCGAAACGCTCACATCAGTGGTAGTTTTGCTATTTTGCTGGTTATGATTGACCAAATCCGGGAGGCGTTCGGCCCGCATCCCCTTAGAACTGGCCAATCCCAAACAAAACAGTAGCGCGTCGAGAATATTCGACTTCCCCGACCCATTGGGGCCGGAGACAACGGTAAACCCATTCAAAAAGGGAACACTGGTTGTGCCGCCAAAGGATTTGAAGTGAGACAGTTCAACGCGCTTGATATGAACCATAGACAGAGGGGGTTTAGATGTACCGTTATATCACAAACAACCGCCTTCTATGGCCAAAGTTGACGCTTTGGCCATAGAAGGCATCGGGATAGGGACTCTGTGGCCATCCCAACCTGATCGAGGGTTAAGATTGATCGGGGGGGCTGGTTTTCTGTAGCACAGAGTTACTTAGAAATGCTGTACAATGCAAATCAAGCTAGTTTATAAAATATTTTTATGTCTGATGAAAAACTCATTATTCACAATTTTGCTGGCATTAAAAGCCTCGAAATTGATGTGAAAAAAATCAATATTTTCATTGGCCCGCAAGCCAGCGGAAAAAGTGTCATTGCAAAGCTTTTATTTTACTGTAAGCAATTTATCAGAGAAATTATTAATCAAGGAATAAACCTGAAAAATAAACGAGATTTAGATCGAGAGCTAAAGAATAAGTTTGAAACTTATTTTCCGCGTGATTCATGGGGAAATCATGATTTTTCAATCAAGTATATCATTGGCGATGAATCAATTGAAATTAGCAAGAGTAACAAGGAAAAATCTAGAACTGAAAAGATAAAAATCAAGTACTCTGATTTTTATCTTAAACACTTGACGAAAGTTAGGAAAATAGCAACCCAATTTCCTGAATTGACTTATAGTCAATCAGTAGTTTCACAATTCAGAGTTATGCATGATATTCGTCAAAGATTTTTAAATGATGTTATTGATCAGTTGGGTTCGGTTCCTTCATTTTGGCAATTATTTATTCCAGCAGGACGGTCATTTTTTGCAACACTTAGAAATAGTATTTTTGGTTTTTTATCAGAAAATAACAACATTGATCCTTTTTTGATTGAATTTGGTGGTTATTATGAACAATTAAAAAAATCCCATCCAACTATGAGAACAATTGACATCAAAGAATTATCCAAAAAAATAATTCTGAGTTAAAAAGAGTGTCAGCAATTAATGCGATCAAAAAAAGAGTTTTACAAGGTGAATATTTTAAAGATCGTGAAAAAAATATTGATTATATCCAAATGAATGATGGTCGTAGGGTACAACTAATTCATTGTTCATCGGGTCAACAGGAAGCCCTCCCTTTAACACTAATTTTGGAAAGTTTGCCATTTTTGCAAAAAGGATTAATGGGACGATCTATCTATATTGAAGAACCTGAAGCCCATTTATTTCCCAGTTCTCAGCGAGATATTGTCAATTTAATAGCTACAGTCTATAACGCTGATAGATCAAGGTTACAGTTTGTAATTACAACCCATAGCCCCTATATTCTAACAGCATTTAATAATTTATTACAGGCAGGTATTTTAGCCCAAGGGGCTTCTCCTGAAACGTTAGCAAAAATTACCCAATTGGTGCCAGAGTCACAGTTTATTGATCCCCAAGAAATCGCTGTTTATCAAATCGCCAATGGTACAGCAGAATCGATTATCCTGGAAGATACAGGCTTGATTGATGCAGAAATTATTGATGCCGTTTCTGAGGAACTTGCGATTCAGTTTGATGGCTTACTGGAGATCGGGTAATCATGGATTTTCCCAATTGCACCGAAGAAACACGGAAGCGAAAAATTACGATTAAAGATCCACGGTCTAAAAACTCTAAAAGTGAAGTCCTGCTTGAGAATCCCCAGGGTATAACGATCAAAATTGTTGAAATTGATGGCTGTGTCATTCAGGGGAATCAACAAATGCGGTGCGATCGCCTCGTCATTGTCCCCCATCAAAAACTGATTTTCATTGAGCTAAAGGGGAAAAAGATCGAACAGGCCTTCAAGCAAATTATCGCAACCCTTGAATATATTTACCAAGCTTGCTCATCCACACAAAACCACGACATTACCGGGATTATCGCCTGTACTGGCTGCAAACTAGCCAGAACCGACATCCAAAACCTCAAGGCTAAATTTCGCAAACACGGTCAACTTGTGATCAAATCCGGTTTAGTCTCTCATTATTTGTAGAGATAAAGGGATAAGGCGAAACCATTAGGGGCGTTGGCTTAAGCCTGCCGGAGGCACAGAAAATTTTCGCCCTTACGAAAATAGTGCGGGAGTCTTAGAGCAACGTTGCTTTAGCGCGGGGATGAAAGACGACACGGCGACTTTAGTCGCCGTCCTGCAAAGACGGCTTATATTGTGTGCTAGGATATAGCCATGATTGTACTAGAGTTCAAAGCCTACGGAAAGCCCCAGCAATTCAGCGCCATAGACGAGGCGGTGAGAACAGTCCAGTTTATCCGAAACAAAGCCAT
>NZ_JAYGHW010000100.1:0-38151 GCF_034932185.1 Spirulina sp. CCNP1310
TGCCCCACGGTAGTTAGTCCAAGGCGCAGGATACAAACCCGCATCACTACTGACTTGGCCAGATGCCGATCACAGACCAACCCCTCCACATTCAAGTCTTCGCAGGCGACCAAATCGTTAGATTGGATGACGCAGTAGGCAATCCGCCTACTCATTACGCTGCCTGCTTACCCTTAAATGCTTCCAGGCGTGTCGGTTTTTAGCCTTGTTATAGTTCCTAGACGTTTGAAATACAATATGATCAGCATAACACGACTGGCCCAAAACGGCGACTAAAGTCGCTCGTGTCGTCTTTCATCCCCGCAATAAATTGACGGGGCTTTCAGACTCCCGCACTATCTTCGTAACCCCCTTGAATCAAGAACCTACGCCAAGCTGGTTGGCAAGGGCAAACGATAAACGTAGAAACCGGGTTGATTAAAGCTCTTCATTTTTTCATAATATGCTCCGAAAAACCCGGTTTCTTTCCTAACCCGGCTTCTTGGTTAAGGTTTAAAATTTGCGCTCCCATACCCATCTATCACGAATAAATTTCAAATATAGGGCCTCAACACCGCCTTAAGGCCTTCCCGATACCGTTGCCACGTTAACACCTCTGCCCGTTGGCGGGCCGCTCGTCCCATTCGCTCCAATTCCTCCCGATGGTCTGCCGCCCAGCGCAATTTTACCCCCAATGCCCCCACATCCCCCGCCGGCATAATCCACCCTTCTACCCCATTGGTGATGATATCCGTAGCCCCCGCGTTAGCCGTGGTGAGCAGGGGTAGGCCGCAGGCCATCGCCTCCAACTGCACCAGAGCCAACCCCTCAATTAAAGAAGGAAACACAAACAAACTCGCCCGCTGGTAATGGGGCAGAAGTTGGGCGTGGGGGATGGAGCCGTGGTAGTGAATTTGGGGGTTGTTGGGGGGGAGCCAACCAGGGGGAAATTCATTCACGCCGATCAGGTGTAGTTCCGCATCGGAGAGGGAGAGCGATCGCCACGCCTCTAATAAATAATGCACCCCCTTACGCGGCCCCACCCGCCCCACAAATAAAACGCGAAAAGTTGCCCTTTCAGGAATGCCAGGGGTAAACCGCTCCGAGGGCGCACCAAAGGGAATCACCGTAATCCGCTCCGGGGGAATGCCGGTAGGGGCAAGGGAAGTTTTAACCACTGTTGAGGGGACAATAATCCGATCCGCTAATTGCAATTCCCGATCTTTACGGGCTAACTTGGCTGGCGGTTCTCGTAAGGAGAGTAAAGCCGGGGCTAAGGCGGGAAAGCGATCGCTCTCCCGTTGTTGAATCTGCTGGCTTTGGCGGTAGTAAACAATGGGCAGGTCATAAATACAAAGTTTCCCCTGCCGTTTTGCCCGCTCAAACACCATCGCCGCCCCATCCTCATAGGCATAAACCCCTCCCCAATGGTGCAAATGCCGACGGGCTACGGTGCAATCCAAACTGCGATACACCCAATCCGTTAACCCTTGGGGGCTATAGCCTAACCGTTGGGGGATTCGTGCTTTTAGTAAGAGAATGCGCAGGATTTCCCGTAGGGGATAGTGGTGAATTTTGATCCCTTGGGGAGGAATCCAGGTGCGACGGGCGAGTTCCCGACCTAGTGCGGGGGAAAGGCTTTGAATCCTTTGGGGGAGGGGATCGTTGGGATTATAGGCAATACCCGTGATAATCTCAGCCAACACGCCCAATTCTGCTAAGGCTTGGGCGGCATGGTGGGCGAAGGGATTACCCGTGGGATGGATCAGACCCATCAAAAGCCTGTTCTGCGTACCATTGTGCATAATATTGTTGTTGCGATCGCCAATTTTCCACCCGCTCTAACCAAGGCAACAGGAAAATAAAACCAGTATAGAACCAGTAATATAAACCAAAGGTATTATGGAAAACCATTTGGTTAATAAATAAAACACTGTGAATTAACGCCCCAGCTAGGGCTAAATCTCGCAAAAAGGGTCGTTTTAACTGCATGAAAATCTGAAATAGTACCACAATAATCCACACTCGCATTCCATACCAAAGCATCATCCCAATCGGCCCCAATTCCAAAGCCACCCGCCCCATTTCTGCTTCTACTTCCACCGGCAAAGGGGGGGAAATAGGTAAGCCGAGAGCTAATTGAAAGGAAAGTGTCCCCGCATGAGTTGCCCCCACCCCAAACCCATCTAGCCCCGTTGCTCCTACTAAATCAAAGGGGCCAACAAACCCTAAAGCAACCCGTGAACCCACATCTTCATTGCTAGAAACCCGCAACCAAAAGGATTCAACCACTTTCCGAAAGGCAATCCAAAAAATCGGAATTGTAAATAGCAAAAAAGTGGTCAAGCGCGAAATAATTAAAATTAACTGTTCCGGATTTTTAATGATGCGAATGCCAAAGTAACCGATCAGAAAAACGATACTGGCAAAAATTGGCGTGCGGGAGCCGGTCATAAAGGCATTGAGGGCAATGAAAAAGACCATAGCATAGACAATCCATTGCCACTGTTTGGTTTTGGGATAGCCAATGATTGGGATTAAGAGGCCGAAACAAGCGGATAGATAGCCTTGATAACTGTTAAGATAGGAAAATGTGCCGGTAATTCGGACATTTTGGGAGCCAGCGAAACCAAAGGTGGCAATGGGTTCATTGCGACCGGGAATATATTGATTAATCGGGCTATTAATGGGGCTGAAAAATTGCACAATTCCTAAAATGCCGACGGGAATGAGCAAAAATAGGTGATTGCGTAGAAAAATATACAATTCTTCCTCGGAGCGAAATAAATAGGGCATCATCCAAATTAAGGGAATGTAAAAAAGGTAGGATTTTAACCCTAAAATTCCCACCAAAAAAGAACCGAGGTGCGGATTGGAGGCTTGGAAGACACACCAGGCGGAGGCCAGGACAATTAAAATATTAACGAAGCTGTTGGGGATGGGATAACGAGGCTCATCGGGCCGGGGATAAAGGTAATAACGGAGATAGGCCCCAAAGAGGACGAAATCTTTAAAGAAGTAGATAAATTCACTGGCTTGGGGTAAAAACCATTTCCGGAATGCGCCATCAATGACTAAGATTAAAAAAACAGCTTTTACTGCTCGCCGCCAGTCCCGAAATGACCAGTAGACAACAAAAAAGAGGAAGGTTAAGCCGAGGGCGATGGTGAGCATGGGGATTTTAACAGTGAGCTTGAAAGGCTTGGAGGTATTGACGGGCGATCGCCTCCCTTTGATGGCGTTCTAAATGGGCTTGGGCGGCTTGGCGGTATTGTTCCCAAGTTTGGGGTTCGGTGAGGAGGGTGGCGATCGCCTCACTCAATGCCTTAACATCTCCATTGGGAAACGTCATCCCCCCTGGGCCGATGGCATCTTTTAACCCGCCTCCCTCGGAACCAATGACGACGCAACCGCAGGCCATCCCCTCCAAGGCGACGATGCCGAAGGGTTCTTGCCAGCGGGAAGGAATCACCAGAATTTGATGATGGTTCAATTGTTCGGCGACAGCCATGGGGGGCAATTCGCCCCAAAATCGCACCTGTGATTGTAATTCGTTGGCAACGACTTGGGCTTCCAGTTGGGGCAATTCTGGGCCAGTGCCAATGATTGTTAGATCGGGTTGTAATCCCCGTTGTTTTAAGTGAGCCAAGGCTGTGATTAACAGATCTACCCCCTTATCGGAAACGAGGCGACCGACAAAAATTAAACGGTGCGATCGCTCCTCTGGGGTTGAATATTCATTAAATAAGTCATCGGCATAGGGGTTTTCAATCACCAGGGCGGGAACCGGGAGATGAGCGGCGATCGCCCCACTCACGGCAATATTCAACCGCGCTCCCCCCATCACCCACAGTTTGAGCCGTTCCGCCCAACCCACGGAACCATCAGGGCGACGATACCAGGTGTGGTGAATGGCGGCCCAAGGCTTGCCCGTCAACACCAAAGGCCACAGGCCCTTTAAACTAATGCAACTATAAACCACCAGATCGCACCCTTGCACCGCTCGCAACCATCGCCAGGGGTGAGGATTGCGCCATAGTTTAAAAGGGTACTGTTGACCTTGGGGATCAGGCGTATGACACACCACCACCACCGCCGCCCCCAAAGTCACCCAAGCCCGCGCCAACTGCTCAGTGACGACTTCCACGCCCCCCAGTTGGGGGCTAAATTGGGGGGAATAGATGAGGATACGCAAGGGGAAGGGGCGAATAAACGGGGTAAAATGCTAAAGCTTAACCGCTTATTATCTAACGTTGCAGAGAACAAAACGCGATGATCCGTGATATTTTTATGCCCGCCCTCAGTTCCACCATGACAGAGGGCAAAATTGTCTCCTGGCTCAAACAGCCCGGCGATCGGGTGGAAAAGGGTGAAACCATTGTGGTGGTGGAGTCTGATAAGGCTGATATGGATGTGGAATCCTTCTATTCTGGCTTTTTGGCGACGATTATCACCGCAGCGGGTCAAGAGGCCCCGGTGGGGAGTGCGATCGCCCTCTTGGCAGAAACCGAAGCCGAAATCGAACAGGCTAAACAGCAGGCCCAAGGGCAAGCCAGCGCCACACCAGCCCCCGCCGTTGCCCCCGTTGCTGTCGCTGCCCCAACGCCCACAACGGCCCCTGCCCCCACAGCCCCCGCGCCCAATGGCCGGATCGTCGCCTCTCCCCGTGCCAAAAAATTAGCAAAACAGTTCAAAGTGGATCTGGCCACAGTCAACGGTACAGGCCCCTATGGTCGCATCGTCGCCGCTGATGTGGAAAGCGCAGCAGGTCAAACCCCCTCGGCTGCGGTGGTCACGGCAACCCCCACGCCTGTAGCAACCCCGGCCCCCGTTCCCCAACCCATCCCCGCCCCCGCCACCCCTGGGGAAGTGAAGCCGATGAACACACTGCAAAAAGCAGTGGTCAAGAATATGATGGCTAGCCTCCAAGTTCCCGATTTCCGGGTGGGCTATACGATCACCACCGATGGCCTTGATGCCCTCTACAAACAGGTCAAACCCAAGGGTGTGACGATGACAGCGTTATTAGCTAAAGCCGTAGCAATGACACTGCAAAAGCACCCCATTGTCAACGCCAGCTATGTCAACGACGGCATCCACTACGCCAGCGGCATCAATGTTTCCATTGCGGTGGCCATGCCCGATGGCGGCTTAATTACGCCGGTATTGAAAAATGCCGATCAATTGGATTTATACAGCCTCTCCCGCAATTGGCAGGATTTAGTTGCACGGGCGCGAGCCAAACAATTACAACCCGATGAATACAACAGCGGCACATTCACCATTTCCAATTTAGGAATGTTTGGCGTGGATCGCTTTGATGCCATTTTGCCACCGGGTCAAGGGGCGATCATGGCGGTGGGAGCATCGAAACCGCAGTTAGTGGCGGGGGATGATGGTCAATTTGGTGTGAAGCGACAAATGCAGGTCAATTTAACCTGTGATCACCGCATTATCTACGGTGCGGATGCTGCTTCATTCCTGAAGGATTTGGCAAAACTGATTGAAACCAATCCCCAATCCTTAACCCTTTAATCCTCAATGTCGGGGCGAAACATCGGGAGCATCCCACTTTTGCCCCCTCACCCTAAATCCCTCTCCCACCAAGGGGAGAGGGACTATCTGGCGGGAGCATCTCACTTGGGAAACCCCCCTTCTCCCTGCTTGGGAGAAGGGGTTGGGGGATGATGGCACACTCGCCTAACTGAGATGCGCCCGAAACATCTTTCGCCCCTCACACCTTCAAATATCACTATGATCCAACTTTCGAGCGGATCAACTTTTGCAAGGCTGCGCCAATTTTTTGATTGGCTTCAGGGGTAAAATGGCCATCAGAAATAAAATTTCTGGGGTCATTGGATGGAACAATAGTATGGGTACTCACCAGCCCCACATCTAAATCTTCTAGATGCTTTGCTAACACTTCGTAAAGATGAGCATCATAGCCTTGATCATTAATCAGTAAAACGATGGGAACTTGGTCAGCAGTTTTGGCAGTGGTGACAAATGCTGTGAGCATCACTTGGAGGGCTTGTATTTCCGGGGCATCAGGATTAAACCCTCGCCGAGAATCATATAACCCCATTTCACCTTGATTGCGCATTCGATTCGCCCATCCACGACGGATTAACCGAATTAACGCCGAGTGATCCATTAAATTTTCTTCAAAAACAAAGCGATCAAAGGGATAATCATACTGCTCCATCTGGGCTTTAAGCTGTTGCCAGCGTTGATCTTGACGCTGAAAAGATGTCATGAATTCCTCTGCGGTGGCGATCGCAGGCTCCACTGCGACTAATTCACCCGCTTGATCAACCTGATAATAAGGATAAGTATAAGGTGAAGGATTTTCATAAGTCCAGTTCATCCCCGATAAACTGCGCATTCGTTTGACACTAGAAGCCAAAATCCCCAACATCACCACATCAGCATTTCTACCCCCTTGATCCGCCTGATAAGCCGCAAAAGAATGGTTCGGGGGAGCCGATGGGCCGGCAATTTGTCGCAATGTAATTTTGCCATCATCGGCGGCTAAAGCTTCACCGGCTTGATTAGCAAAAGACATCCCATACACCGCCACCAATAAATCATCATCGCCTTTGATCGCTTCGGGCTGATCCCGCCAAGACTGTGGATCAATCCAGCCCGCCACCAGCAGTGAATCACTTTTATTCGCTTCCGTTTTAACCATCCGGTTTAATTTGCCTTCAATGGATCGA
This sequence comes from Spirulina sp. CCNP1310, assembly GCF_034932185.1. Classification (NCBI taxonomy): domain Bacteria; kingdom Bacillati; phylum Cyanobacteriota; class Cyanophyceae; order Spirulinales; family Spirulinaceae; genus Spirulina; species Spirulina sp. CCNP1310. The sequence goes on from NZ_JAYGHW010000100.1 coordinate 6,699, forward strand.
CCATAATCAAAGTAACGTTGAAGACTACTGGGGGTTTGGTTGATATTATTGGGAAAAGGAAAAAGGAGGTTAATGCCTAGGTCAATGAGGATCAACCAAAACCCCATCCAGGCTCCAACTTTACCAACCATCGTTAATTTTTGAAATCGCTGCATGGGCGTTTGGGGATTTTCAAGAGGATGATTTTCTTCGATGGAATGATTCATGATCTAATGAGAGAGGTTTTTGGGTTCTTCAAAAAATAGGGTGAAATTGGCTCAATTGGATACCGAATCTGCGTAGGGGCGAAAAATTTTCGCCCCTAGAGTTTTGAAGATACGATTTTTGGTAAAAATAGCATCTTTTTTTAAAACTGGAAATAAATGAATGTTGCACCTGTGTTACTTAAGCCCATCAAGATCACGATCAATAAACCGGCATACAGAGCAGATTTGATGGGGACAGACCAACGACGGTAGAATGTTGCTTTCCCAGATACATAATGGGCGAGGTCTACGATTACCAAGAGAATCATACCGATAAGGGCTGATAGGGGGGGGTCAGGGATAATGGGGGACATCCAGAGGGGATGGAAAAATAAGAGATCGGTGAAATGATAAATTTGTTGCCAGGAGGATGCCCGGAATAAGAGCCATCCGTAGCAAACAATTTGGAAAAATATGATGATAATTAGTGAACGCCGTAGTCGATCTTGAAGGGTGACAACAGGGCGAATCGTCGGTTTTGCTCCGGCAATGAGACGGTGTAAACAAAGAATGCCGCCTTGATAAATACCCCAGTAAATGAAGTTCCAAGCCGCTCCATGCCATAGGCCTCCTAATGTCATCGTCAGCATTAAATTACGATAGGTTTGGCGGGTTCCATGGCGATTGCCCCCTAGGGGAATATAGAGATAGTCTCGCAGCCAGGTAGATAGGGAAATATGCCATCGTCGCCAAAAGTCGCTGGGATTGACGGCAAAGTAGGGGGTTTCAAAGTTAACCATTAAGTCAAACCCCATCAGTTTACAGACTCCTCGCGCAATATCTGAATAGCCGGAAAAATCGCAGTAGATCTGAATGGCAAATAGGTAAGTAGCAAGGATAATATCAAGGGTTCCCACTACGCCTGTACTGTTGTAAATGGCATTGACGGAACCGGCAACACCATCGGCGATCGCCACCTTTTTAAACAGTCCAAATAAAATCAGGAAGCAACCCCTGGTAATTTGATCGAAGGTGATCGTTCTTTTAGATATCACTTGGGGTAAAAAATGACTGGCTCGCTCAATGGGGCCAGCAACCAGTTGGGGGAAGAATGATAAAAAGAGCGCAAAATCCCAAAATCTAGGGGCTGGTTGGAGTTTTCCTCGATAAACATCAATGGTGTAGCTCAGGGTTTGGAATGTATAGAAAGAGATACCGACGGGGAGAATAATGTTGAGCATTCGCCAATCTGTTTGCAGTCCTAATGATGCTGCAAAAGTTGCGAAAGACTCGGTGAAGAAACCAAAATATTTAAAAAATCCCAATAGTCCCAAGTTGACAATCAAGGAAATACTCAACAGTTGCTTTTTGCGCCTTTGATCTTCTGTGGCATGGATAAATTTACTCACCCAAAAATCGACAGTGGTGGAAAGCAAAATTAAACTTAAAAATCGCCAATCCCATGAGCCATAAAAGTAATAACTGGCCCCTAGTAATAACCAATTTTGCCAACGATGGGGAAGGATCAGATAGAGTCCATAGACGATGAATAGAAATTGAAAAAACTCAATGGATGCAAAATTCATTGTCGGCTGTGATGTGTGGTTTGATCTCCAGGCTTCTTTCCCATCAGTAGTACAGAATCCGGATGGATTGATATTAACTCCAAATTTGACCCGTTGGCGCGTTCCCTGGCTAAGTTACCGCTATTTTAGCCATGACCCGATAAATCGGCTATGACCGGCTGCGGCGATCGCTCCCCCTTGGTATAATAAAAGACCACAATCCCGACTGACTTACCGGAAATAAAAATTAAGATTGTGGATTCTCCAGGGCGATCGCTCCTCTGAGCCAACATGAGCATAGGGGGTGGTGCTTTTCTTCAGTGATGAGCAGAAATGGTTGTAGGTCTCTATCAATGAGGAGATGGTCTTTTAATCTGGAGCCAGCTAAAGATTTGGATGGGGGTTAGTTCCAGGCCGGGGAGCCATGGAGGGACGGGTAAAGGTTGGGATGAATGGCCGGGCAATAAGGTTGGTGTGCTATTGGCGGGATAGGTTAAAACCAATTGCTCTGCTGGATCAATGAGCCAACCCAAATCGGTTCCATGATGTAAGGCTTCTAAAATTTTGCCGGTAACACGGGTGGCGGGCTGCTGGGGGCTAAGAATTTCAATCATCCAATCGGGGGGGATAGGGAAAAAATTAGCAAGGGTTCCATCGGGGTTAATGGGCAGGTGTTCCCAGCGAAAGACGGCAATATCAGGAATGATCGATTGTCCCCCAAAGGTACAGCGCAATTCTGGTAAGGCGATCGCCATTTCTTGAGATTCTGCAACATGGTTAATGGCATGAATCAATTTTTGTTGGAGGCGACTGTGTTGGCCTTGGGGCATGGGTTTAGTCTGGATACGACCCTGGATGTATTCGCGGGGAGGTTGGGTTTCAGGTTGTGCAAGAAATTCCCCTAGGGTTAAGGTTTCAGCCGCAATCAAAACCATGGTTTAACCATCCTCATTGTTTTCATGATTTTAAACTTTCAGCAGCTAGACGAACAGCGGGACGATCTCGCTTTGTGGGTGAACGAAAAAATCTTAGGGGCTTGGTGACAACGGCAACAGTATTTCCCAACATATCAAAAAATTCTACACTGCACCCTGGCTCTTGATTGGGAGCAAAATGATGTTCAACCACAGAACCAATATCACCGGCATAAACTTCTTCTTCAGGAAGATCCTGCAATAAAATCACATTGGTATAGAGGGAAAACACTGTTAATTGATCCATAGCTATCTTGTTGGAAATAGTGTAATGAAACGAGGAATGGTTGTGCCAATATCAATTTGCCAGATCGTTTTGATTAATAAAGGTTGATCTATTGGGGTCATTAAAGCACCCTGAATTTCATAGCGTATTCCGTAGTCAGTTTCTTTGATTTGTAACACATCTAATTCAAGGTGATAACGTCGAATATCCCATTCTAAACGCTGCCATTGTTTCGGATGGTAGCCATAGCTTAATAGCTTTTTTGCCTTTGTTCCACCCCGATCATGATCAACGTTTAAGACATACTCAACCAGCTTGTTTGAATTGATGATGGCTTGATCACGATTTGGAAGTTTCATCAAGTGATCGCTCTCAGTCAAACGGTAAAAATTGAGTGATCTGGGTTTTACTCATCGGCGCGTCTCCTGTGGATTTCCCCCATTTTAACCCCCGACCGAGGGAACCGGCCCCGATCAGAGAGTGCGATCGCCCCCTCGCTTGGTATAATGAAAGACCACAATCCCGACCGACTTACCGGAAATAAAAATTAACATTGTGGATTGTCCCCCCAGGGCGATCGCTCAGGCAAAATCTGTAGGGGCAAAAAATTTTTCGCCCTCCCGTCGTTTCTATCCCTATGATAAATCCTATGGTTCAAACCCCTATCCCCCCCAAACTCGCCAAAGTCGAAGGCCTCAAAACCGCCAGCAACCACCTGCGGGAACCCCTCGCCACCGAACTCCAACAGGACACGACCCACTTCAGCGAGAACGCCATCCAAATCCTCAAATTCCATGGCTCCTACCAACAGGATAACCGCGATAACCGCGTCAAGGGCCAGGAAAAGGACTATCAGATGATGCTCCGCACCCGTAGTCCCGGCGGTTTCATTCCCCCAGAACTCTATCTCACCCTCGATCGCCTCTCGGAACAATACGGCAACCAAACGCTGCGCACCACCACCCGCCAAGGTTTCCAAATCCATGGCGTATTAAAACGGAACCTCAAAACCGTCATTCAGGAAATTGTCCAAAATATGGGGTCTACCCTGGGGGCTTGCGGCGATTTGAACCGTAACGTTATGGCTCCCCCTGCCCCCTACAAAGACCGCCCCGAATATGCCCACGCTTGGGACTATGCCAATAAAATTGCCGATCTGCTCACCCCCCAAACGGGGGCCTATTACGAAATTTGGCTGGATGGGGAGAAGGTGATCAGTGGTGAAGAAGCGCCGGAAGTGAAGGCGGCCCGGGCTAAAAATACCCATAACACCAACTTAAAAGACCCCGAAGAGCCGATCTATGGCACGCAATATATGCCCCGCAAATTTAAATGTGTGGTTACGGTGCCGGGGGATAACTCCATTGATATCTACACCCATGATCTGGGTTTGGTGGTGATCACCGATGCTCAGGGGGAATTGCAGGGCTTTAACGTCTTTGCGGGTGGTGGTATGGGGCGCACCCACAATAAAGAAGAGACCTTTGCCCGGTTGGCGGATGAAATTGGCTATGTAGCTAAGGCGGATGTTTATGATTTGGTGAAGGCGGTGGTGGCCACTCAGCGGGACTATGGCGATCGCACCAATCGCCGCCATGCCCGGATGAAATACCTGATTAATGATTGGGGGGTGGCCAAGTTTAAGGCTCAAGTGGAGCAGTATTTCGGCAAACCCATTGCTCCTTCTCAGCCTCTCCCCCCTTGGCAATATTTCGATTACCTGGGCTGGCATCAACAGGGAGATGGCAAACTGTTTTTTGGGCTATCGGTGGAAAATGGCCGCGTTAAAGATGCCGGAGATTTTCGCCTCAAAACGGCACTGCGTACCGTGGTGGAGGAATTTAATATCCCCATGCGCTTAACGGCCAACCACAATATTATTTTTTACGAAATCGAACCGGCTTGGCGCGATCGCATCAATGCCATCTGGCAACAGCACGGCATTGTTAGCAATCCGGCGGATATTGCCCCCCTCCACCGTACTGCCATGGCCTGCCCTGCCCTGCCCCTTTGTGGTTTAGCCGTGTCGGAATCGGAGCGGGTGTTACCAAGTATGGTGGATCGGATTCAGGTCTTGCTGCAACGGTTGGGTTTAGGGGATGAAACCTTTGTGATTCGCATGACCGGCTGCCCCAATGGTTGCGCCCGGCCCTACATGGCGGAATTGGGCTTTGTGGGGAGTGCGCCGGGAGCCTATCAGGTTTGGTTAGGGGGTAGTCCCAATCAAACCTGTTTGGCGGAACCCTATGCCCAGAAGGTGTTAGAGCAGGATTTAGAAACATTTTTAGAACCTTTGTTCGTTTGTTTCCGCGATCGCCGTCAAACCGGGGAAAGTTTCGGGGAATTCTGCCACCGCATCGGGTTTGAGGAGTTGCGGGCCTTTGCTGAAGGCTATGAACCCCCGGCAAAAAGTCGGCGCATCCGCTACCGTGTCGGCCTCCATGACGATACCTACGCCACGCTCAAAGCAGCAGCGGCAGAGCGGGGAGTCTCAATGACGCAACTGGTGGCAGATGCTTTAACGGCTTATATTCAGTAGAGGCGAAAAATTTTTCGCCCCTACGATTATGCGGTGAGGGCAACCCCTCAGTAACCCCCGAAGCCCCGCAACGGTTAAGATAGAACCGTTGCGGGGTTTTCATAGGCATTGCATGGTTACAGAGGCTGAGGTACATCAATCGTTGTTGGCATTTCTGCGTTTGCAGACTGGCCCAACCCCCTGGCAACATCACCTCACCCTCGCTCGGTTGGTGACGCGGGCTTTGCGTTTGGGTCGTTCCGCCCTGATCCAAACCGCCACCCGTCCCGCCACCTATTGCCTCAGCTATCTTGCCGCCTGCCTCCTTTGGCCCGAAGCGGTGGTGATTGTCACGCCGATGCCCCATCAGGAGCATTTGTTAGACGTGGAAATTCCCCGCCTGCTCCAGGGGTTAGGGATTAGGAAGGAAGTGAAGCAGGGCGATCGCCTCCCCCCCCATTTTCGCGGCCTCCTTCTCACCACCCCTCAAATGTGGTTAAGCGATCAGTTCACGACCCCAGGCAAGGGATTCCCCCCCCATATCCCCACGCTCATCGACCCCGCCGATGATTGGGCCAAACTCACCCGCGATCAACTCACGCTCACGCTCACGCCCTCCGATTGGGATCAACTCCTCACCCACATCCCCGCCCAAGGGGAAGCTCTCCATTCCCTCTACCAACATCTCACCGCCTCCATCCGTCGCCGCCCCCTCAACCCCTACCACAGCCATCCCCTCAACAGCCACGAACGGGAATTATTGGGGCAACTTTACAACCTTTTACCCTCCCCTCCCCTCCCCGGCCCCTGGGGGGAGTTTCAACACCGTTGGCCCCAAACCGGGCAACTCCATTGGTCAAGCCGCGATCCTGAAAACCAAGGGGTGATGCTCCATACGGCCCCGATGGAGGTGAGTGAGGCTTTGCGATCAGTGTGGGCAAAGCAGCCCATTGTGTTGATCGGCGGATTTTTAGGGTTGGAAACCGATGGGGGCGATCGCTTTCGCCAACAACTGGGCCTAGGGGAACTTACCCCGGTTAAATTTTCCCCCCAACGGCAAAACGACTACATTCAGCTTTACGTCCCCGATCGCATCCCTCTCCCCAATACCCGCGATTTCCAGCCCCATTTATTAGAGCAATTGGTGCGGCTCTGTCGGGGGGGACGGTTGGGGCAACGCCAAGGCTATCGGCAACCGCCGGCCTGGATTGCCCCCCTGAAGCGGCCGGCGGTGATCATTGTTGAGGATGTGCCGTTGCGGGCGCAGGTAGCCACTACCCTAGCGGCGGAGTTTGGCCGGCTGGTGCGCGTCGAGCGATTGGACAGGGAGCCGGAGGGGATTTTAGTCTGTGGTTGGGAATTTTGGCGACAGCATCAAGGGGACGGTTTGCCGCCGCAATTGTTGGCGATCGCCACCTTGCCCCTCCCTTCCATGGAAGATCCCCTCGTTGCCGGTCGGGTCAACCATTACAAACAACAACATCAAGATTGGTTCCACCATTACCTTTTGCCGGTGGCGATGGGGGAATTACAGCGGGCGGTGATGCCGGTGCGGGAGGTGCAGGGGGTGGTGGCTCTCCTGGATAACCGCGTCAACCATCGCAGCTACGGCCGGAAAATCCTCAACGCCCTCGAACCCCTCGCCCGGATCAATTACATCGATTTTTTGTGAATAATGAGACTTCAGCAACCCCTACAAATGCAAACAAAACTACGCCAGTCTAATAGACTGTAATCCCTGCTGCCTTTGGATCAAAGCCTGCTGGCCAACGAGTTAGTGAATTAGCATAAGCACCTTGCAAGGTAGCCCCTTGAAAGTTAGCCCCTTCTAAACAAGCCCTTTGAAGCAGAGCTTTTTCCATTTTGGCATTGCTAAAGTTGATTCTTTTTGAGTCAAATGAAACTGGCCCCAGTGGCATCATCAGGCCAGAAAAATTGGCAGATCTTACATCAGCGCCGCTAAAGTTAACATTTTCTGCACTTACACTTCTAAAATCAGCCCCCGCCAGAAATGACCCACTCAAATTAGTGTTTTTGAACTTACACTGGATAAAAACTGAGCCATACATTGTATATTTAGGAATGCCCCTCAATATTATGGGTAAAAGTTGTATGAATAATCAAGAATAGTTTACAATCATTTTGCCTAAAGGTGTTGAGTCCAGACATAAAACTTCACATTTCAGTAAACGCTTTTGTAGTGGGTCTAAGAGGGTAACTACGGAGGCTGTGGCAAGGGGTGACTACGGGTTACTAGCCGGTGCCTGTTGAGGGATTGACAAGGGAGACGGAGGGGATTTTAGTCTGTAGTTGGGCATAAGGATGGGGGAATTACAGCGGGCGGTGATGCCGGTGCGGGAGGTGCAGGGGGTGGTGGCTCTCCTGGATAACCGCGTCAACCATCGCAGCTATGGCCGCAAAATTCTCAACGCCCTCGAACCCCTCGCCCGGATTAACTACATCGATTTTTTGTAAATTGCGCGGGGGCGATCGCCTCCGATATTTCATTCTCTACTTTGAGCATCTTCTAAAATTGCTTCTAGATCGCGCGATCCATGAATGACTCGGACAATTTCGACTCCTGCCAAGGTGATCTGATAAAAAATTAAATATTGTCTAAAGCCTTTCACAGCAATTTGACGAATATTTTGCAGCCTCGGATGAGAAAACTGGCAAGATTTTCCCATTTTGGGCATCTGCCCTAGTTGCTTAAATGTTTCCTCTGCTGCATAGAGAAATTGCTCTCCACTTTCCAAATTGTTGCCAGCGATATAGGTAGCAATCTCAATCAGATCACGAATAACTTGCGGACATTTTAGCAGTTCAGGCATCTTGTTTATTTTTGAGATGCGCTTGAACTGCTTGGCGAATTTCTGTCCAGTCCAGATCACTCATGGGCGTTGCTGTTCCTGAATCCAGTCCTGCCAATAAAAGGGTTTCAACCCGTTCTTGGGCTTTTCGTTGCTGGTCTTGGCGAATCAAGTCGCGCATATATTCGCTAACACTGCCATACCCCCTGGTTTTCACTTGTTCTTCGATATAGTCCCGCATGGCATCGGGCAGGGAGACGTTCATGGTTTTCATCGTCGGGTTAGGCTCAAGGTTTTGTCTATTATGGCAAGATTTGTTATTTTTTGCCATGTTTGTACCTATCCTGAAAGTCCCAGAGATATGAGCGCCTCCCCCATGACCTTGAACTGGGAAGGGGCGATCACATCTAGGGGGGGAAGTGCGATCGCCCTCCACATGAACTCGAAACGGGAAGGGGCGATCGCTTCCCAGCACTTCCTGAACGCATTTTAGAAAAGAGAGGGGCGATCGCCCCCGATATTTCATCCAAGTTGGAAGGGGGGGATCATACATGAGTCAACCCTGACTCAACTTTGCTAAGATGAAATTTCATTCGGTTTTCTGTTTTACAAATGTTCACTCTAGCCAGCCAAATTGCCCGCCAAATTGCGAGTTTACCGTGGCGCGATCGCCTCACCTTACTGAAGCAAATCCTCTGGAGTTTTTTTCCATCCTTCCATCAACTCACCCGTTTACCTCAGCGATCGCCTGACTCTGATTCAAACAACTTGACTCTAGCTTTGTCTGAATTACAACGAATTTGTAGAGAGGAGAATTACAGTTTGGACATTCCAAGTCGCCTCAATCGGGGTAATCCGTTCAACGATGAATAACAATAAAGTTGTGGAGTTTTACTCATCAATCTTTTTGAGGAATACAGCACTTTCCACATCTATGGCGTACAGCATGAGTAACCCAAACCATTGCAGGACATACGTCACAGGTGTATGGCACAGAAGCGGAAAGTGCTGTAAGGGTTGATTAATAAGGAGTAATCGCAATTCTGCTAGAATTTTGAATCACGAAGTCTTGTATATGGTAAATCTCAATTGTTGACACATCGACATTAATGTTTTATATTTTTAGGAGTCCTTAATTTCATGGAAAATTTAGATTCCTATTCCTAGGTATTTTAGGCTGCTAATTGCTGCGTAATCAGTAGTTATGTCAAAGCAGGAATTTCGTGAAATTTATCTGTATTAGTCGAAGGTTAGGTATGTGGAATAAAGAATTCGCTGGGCCATTCAATCAAAGCAGTGTTGGACAAGTTGATAACAACATGAAGGGTCTCTACTTCATTCATACTCCGGGTTTTGAAACGATGTACATAGGTAAATCCGACAGTTGCGTGAAAACACGCCTGCAAGCTCACTTGAGAAGTAGCAGCAATAAGAATTTGCGGTCTGTCGTTAATTCTGGTGCAGATCTTTTGTTTATGTGCTGGGATTCACCTAATCCAAAGTATGAAGAAGCACTCGAAATTAAGCGGTTGAAGTCAGCAGGCTTGCTGCACCAACGTAGTGAGAAAAAGCCGCTAATTGAATACTTGGATTAGTCTTTATCTTGAACCCAAGAAGCGGCGATTGCCCCTCGACCATTACTCTAGATTTAGAGTAATGGTCGACATTACCCACCATTACTCTACCTTCCTCTCTTCTTTCTAAATTCCACGCCGTCCATTTTTGAATCCCCAATTACGCCAGTACTCAGTTGGAAGATTACAATCATACACGTTCTTACGAAATGGTCGACACGGAATTTGGTAGTTCACAGAACCTAGAAACAAGTCTGTTTTCGTTCCAGGTAAATGCCCTTCAGGTGCGTTCTTAGCAAAATAAAGTTCATTGTATTCTAAGCTTCTTTGTTTGTCTTCGGAATACCATCCTACTCGACGGCTAAATGTATCAACATCTTGGCACTCTTCATAAATGACAGCTTGGATAGAAAAACCAAATTTCCCTTGACTATATGTTAACCATAAACGATCAATTTCACATAAGCAATTACAAGGAATTCTTGGAGGATCTTTTGGGAATTTTTTATTTAAAATTCCATCTTTAGTAATAGCATCTAAATCTAGTCCCACTGAATACATCATAAGATCAAGAGTTTCTAGATCCGCAGATCTATAATCTTCAGTTGCTAGAAACTGTTCTAATCTTGCATATGATGGTGTAGGGCTTGGGGTTGAGATTGTTTTTTTATTGTCACCATTATTTAGAAGTACACTGAGAAAATATAAAAATAAAATAATGATTATGATAGTTACTAACACGAGAATATCTCCAGGCTTAAATATAGTGAACTTCAGTGAGATGAGGCATAGAAGTAAGAGTCTTAAGACTCTTATTCATGGGGTTAAATTCGTTGATACTTACCTCATCTCTGCGGAAAATTATACGGTAGTGGACAATATCCTATCGTGAACGAAATGAGTTAGAGATAATGCCCCAAATCATGCCTATGGTAATTACAGTGATGGAATAGATGGGATAAATATGCCAAACCCAAATAGGCTGCTTTATTTCGTTAAACTTCCAGCTATAGTTAGCCGCAGCATCTATTAGCATTCCTAAAAATCCAAAACTAAAGCCTGCAATTAAAGCTAAAAAAAGTACTGCTATGTTAGGTTCATAAAAAATGCCAATAATACCAAGAACTGTGGACATCACCAACCAACTGATCATGTACTTAGAGCGAAATGTTGTTTCTTCCATTGTAAACAATTTAATCCATTTAGAAAATGTTTCAAGCGGTGGTAAGTGGTAGTGCCTAAAATGGGTAATAATCGTGAATTGAAAAACTTATACAGCAAGAATTTCAACGAGACGTAACATTACCATTATCAGGACTACCATTTACCTATTTCATTAATAACGAAGGCAGTTTTTCCGCGATATCACTGATAACATGATCTGAAAAGCTTGATTGAAATTTTGTGTTTCCACTTTTCATCTGATAACCTGAATGACCTGTATTTCTTTCATACCAATAATGAACATGATTATCATCAGGATTAGACTCATTTCTTAGTGCAACAAGAAAACCAAATACAAGACCAGATTTTGTATCAACATTTAGGTAAAGGCTGTATTTCCTGTTTTTATTGGATTTCGATAATTTCTTCTCCACCAAAATTTCGTGCTACTAATAGGTAAGCTTTGAGAGTTTCACAGGCACTTTTGATACTATCTGAATAACCAATAACTTCACTTAAATCTTTGCATTTGTAAGCTTCACCAGATAGAAGATCTCGAACTCGTACCTGAACTTCTTGATCCATTATTTGACCCAAAAAAACCATTTTTTTCGAGAATAGAATGGTGTCGCGCAACTTGTAATGATCAATGAGAGATGATTCCTCTGCACTTAATTTTACCGATGCCTTTACTTCAAAACTAACATTGCCCATCATGCCCTTAGTTTGATTTTTTGTTAGGACTAACTTCATATTGATTAGTTTCTCCGATTCAATATTTTTGTATTCTCAAATTTCAATCGCCACAAAAAATTATGGCAAAAGAATATGTTGCTAATGTTTAGCACATCTGCTTTCCAGTGGTTCCATAAAAGCTTGATTTCTTTCATGTAGAGTAACTAGGGAGGTGAATCTGTATCAATTGGTGTCTCTTCACCACACATCAAGCATTTATAGATAACTCGAGTCGTGTATTGATTTAGTACACGTTCTCGTAAAAAAGTCATTCTGGTACTTCCACAATGATCACATACTGGACCACCAACTTCATTTCGTTTGCCCATTTTTGTTGCCCTCTTAAAAATTGAATTGTTTGCCACTTAATTAACTTTGTTCAAAAAAGATTTTCTCTCAACAGGAGGATCTTATTAAGAAAACATTATGCTTATAATTCCTGTAAACTCTTCAAAAAAATGTCCGGACTATTGGCAAGAAAGATATTTTTTATGATTACCATCGACTCTGTTCTTTTTGTTTCGATTGAATGTTAACTGGATCAAACATATTTTTTGCAATTTTCAGTATCTCCTGATAATCAAGATAATCTTGCCCAGTAATTCCATCATGTAATTGTCTTCTTTCATCCTTTGTCAAGTTCAAGGCAGAAACAACATTTTCTACCTTCTTTTGAGCGGATTCACGATTTTCTTTTTTTGGTTTATCCTTGAAATCTTTGTCAGACATGGAAATTCTCATTAGTAAAATATTAATGCTCAAAAACGACGGACTACTTCATCTTTTGACAGGTTGTTGCATAATAGTTTGCTTTTTGCCATGCCTCATTTTCTGATTTGGCTTTACCTGCGTGTTCACTACCAACGTACACATCACCACTTTGGGTATCCCAAAAATAGTAGTATTCAGAACCAGTTGGTGTTTTGACCGTTCCCATTTGCTTGCGTGCCATTGTACTTCTTCCTTGTGTTAGTTTTTAGTTGAGATGTATGCCCAAAGACATTCTTGGAGCAAAGATGTCTAAACTTGAAGTTTTAGATTTAGTACAGGGATCTCATTCCTAAAAATCAGGTGTAAGACGCTACACCCGCTTTAGGTAGACACTAAAAATACAGACTTAACCATAAAAAGCCCACTTTAGACGGAGTTTAAGTGAGGCTCACCGACAAGAGCATTAGGGGGGTTAATCTGAAGGACTATATCCAGTATCAAGGCGATCGCTGTCTGTGATGGCTCACATTGGCTCATTTTTTTCTTGGCTCAGTTTGGCTCACTTTGCATAAAATTGACTCAGAGGCCCTACATAACGCTGGGGTGGCTAGCCCACCGGAGCGTTAAACGAGGAGAAAACACCATGGCCGAAACACTGAGAGCATCACAGGATGGACGAAAGCTGGTTTATGAGGCGATCCGGCATAAGGGTTGGACGAAAACCCAAACCGCCCGCTGGTGGGAAGCAGCCCAGACCTCACAGGCTACCTTGAAACGGTTTTGGCGAGGGGAAGCCATCGATCGCCACACCTTTCAGGAAATTTGCCGCGTTGCCGGGGTGAACTGGGAAGCGGTGCAGAGCCTCGAAACCCAAACCTTTCCATTCCCGGCGATCATCCCTCAACCCGACCCCACAGCCGGCCCTTTAATCACTTCCCTCGACTGTACCGCCACCCGTTGGGTGGGGCGCACCGCCATCATTGAGAACCTCGCGGCATCCTTAACCCAGAACACCCGTATCCTTTCGATTGTGGGCATTACCGGCATTGGCAAAACCTCCCTCGCCCAACAACTCCTCACCAATCCCCACCTCACCGCCGCCTTTCCTATCCAGATTACGATTAGCTTTAACACTGAATCGCCGCGTTTTGAGATGGTGATTGGGGCGCTGTTGGGACAGCACAAGTATGAGGCAAATTCCCCAGCGGAACAGGAGGCCATTACCCACACCCTGATCACCGTCTTACAATCGCGGCCCTATTTATTGGTTTTCGATATGCTCGAAACCTGTTTAACTGCCGATGAGGAGGGGCAACATCGCTTTAAGGAGCTAATTTTTGAGCAGTTTTTGAGCCAAATTTTGCAAGCGGAATCGATGCCCAGCCGCGTGATTTTGACCTCTCAGGATCAGCTTCCGGTGTTGGCAGAAGGTCGCTATGAGGAGCGTATTCATCAGGAATTATTAACGGGTTTGACGGGCCCGGAGGCGATCGCCCTTTTCCAGCAATGGCACATTCACGCCAAAACCCCCACCGAAAAGGATTGTCTTCAGCGCATTATTACGGTCTATGAGGGGCATCCTTTAGCACTTCAGGTGATTGCGGGGGAAATGAGTGATGCACCCTTTGAGGGGTCAATTCTGGCCTATTGGGGGGAATATGGTCAGGAAATTGAAGCGGTGGAGGCCATGAAGGCTGATCCTCAACTGGAGGCGCGAACGGATCAGCCCCGCTTAGACCGCTATAGTAGTCGTCTCAAGGATTTAGTCAAGCAACGAGTCGAAAAAACGTTTCAGCGGTTGTATGAAGCGAATTCCATTGCGGGTTTATTACTCTGTAAAAATGCCGTGGCGCGGATTCCGACGGAGCGGAAAGCGTGGCTTTTTCAGATTCGAGCTTTTCCGGTAGAGGCTCAAGAAGCAGCGTTTGAATTGTTACAGCGGCGATTTTTAATCAGTGCGGTACAGAAAGATGATCGGGTGAAGTATCAATTACATAACCTGATCCGAAGAATCGCTCTTGATGCGTTGCCCAAAATTGAAGAAGTTGTGCAATATCCGGTAATTCGCCCATGAATACAATGCAAACAGTTCTGAATATTGCCGAACTTTCTGAAATGGATTTGCCCCATATTCGTTATGATATTTCGGGCCAATTGGTTATTTTTAACACAGAGTTTATTGCTGATTATGCAGATGTTAAGAGTGAGGCAATAACGCAGCCATCAACCCAATTGAGAACATTAAATGCGTGGGAACAAGCCCATCTTGATTATGTTTTTTATTGGTTGAACATTTATGAACCCAGGGAAAATACTTCAGACCTAAAGGAGGTAGAGGGTTATTTAGAGGCGTTTTATCATTTGTGTGAGTTGTCTCTTTGGAAGGAGGCTTATCAAGTGGTGTGTATAACCATTGACGGGGACTCAATCCATGAAAAGTTAGGAAGTTGGGGTTATTATATCCAACAGATCGAAATTTATGAAAAATTATTAAATAAGCTTGATTCATCGGTTGATTGTATCTGTCTCTACGGTTTGGGTTCTGCTTTCTATTTTTTAGGTCAGCGTCAAAAATCGTTCAAATGCCATAAAGCTCAATTAAGAATTGCTCGTAAAACTCAAAACCATGAATATGAATGTTTGGCTTGGAAAGGATTGGGCTTGAATTATCATTACTATGATAAAAACAAAGCCATTCGCTGCCATTCTAAGCAACTTACTTGTGCTGAACTCCATCTGATTTCGACTCAAAAATTGAGTGCAATTTTGGAACTATCTCATGTCCATGGTTGTTGGTGGACTAATGTAAAGCTCTCCCTATATTACTCTCAGTTAGCTTTCGATCTAGCCAAAAAAATGGGAGATAAAAAAATTAAGTTTATGGCAACTAAAGAATTATTATCTACTTGGCTTTTTTCCAGGGAATATCGAAAAATTAAGAATTTTCTGGTAAATCATGAAGCTGAATTTCTTAAAGATCTACAAGATTTAAGTTTACAGGAACAAGTTTTAGGTTATGAATTAATTGGCCGATCTTTTGTTCTTATTAATGATCACGAAAAATTTATTTATTTTTTTCATCAATGCCTGACAATTTGGCAACGAATCAAGCATCAAATTTCACATAGAAATACATTGCAAAAATATGATTGTCCTACGGAGCATCAAATTTTACATAATCTTGGTACTGTGTATTGCTTGAAACTTAAAAATCCTCAAGCTGCTGTTCAATATTTGGAGCAAGCTTACGAGGTTGGGAAAAAAGGCAACAATTTTTTTATGACCGCTACGACGTTATCAGTGTTGGCCCATTGCTACAGTATGCTAGGTAAAATTCCTATCGCACAGGAACGTGGTCAAGCAGCATTAGCTTTGGCAGAGGAGATCAATAGCCCTATTCTTTGCTGTTATGCGATGACAGGTTTAGCGAGTGTAGCTTGGCATCAAGGCCATTATCTGCGGAGTGTTCGCCTCATTTTACAAGGACTTTGGGGAGCACAGGCTTGGCAAACTACGAATGTGCAACTGATTATTAAAACAGTGTTGGGGTTGATTGCCGATAAGTTGCCCTGGTGAGGATGAAGGGAATCACCCTCCATTTACCCATCGCCATTTTTCCACGGGTATAATGGGAGACTATCCTCTATCTACCGTTGAACCACGCCCTATGATTTGGCCGTTTAAGCCCAAGAAGCGCAAGCAAATTGCCCGGATTGAAATCACGGGGGCGATCGCCTCAGAAACCCGTAAACGAGTGCTCAAAGCCCTCAAAACCGTTGAAGAAGAAGACTATCCCGCCCTGCTTCTGCGTATTGACTCCCCTGGGGGAACCGTCGGGGATTCCCAAGAAATTTACCAAGCCCTCAAGGATATTCAAGCGAAGGGGGTGAAAGTCGTCGCCAGCTTTGGCAATATTTCCGCCTCCGGTGGCGTGTATATCGGCGTAGGAGCCGAGCGGATCATGGCCAACCCCGGCACAATTACCGGCAGTATCGGCGTAATCATCCGGGGCAATAACTTAGAAAAACTCCTCGATAAAATCGGCGTTTCCTTCAAAACCGTCAAATCCGGCCCCTATAAAGACATCCTCGCCTTCGATCGCGAAACCACCCCAGAGGAAATGCAAATTCTTCAGGATCTCATTGATGCCAGTTATGGGCAATTCGTCGCCACCGTTGCCGCTGGCCGCAACCTAGAGCCAGAAGTCGTGCGTAGTTTTGCTGATGGCCGCGTTTTTACCGGAGAGCAGGCCCTCGCCCTTGGATTAGTGGATCGCCTCGGTACGGAAGAAGAAGCCCGCCGCTGGTTAGCAGAATGGGCCGAACTTGACCCGGAAAAGGTGAAAATGAATACGATTGAGGAGAAAAAGCCGATCCTGACCCGTCTGCTCTCAGGACAGGTAGCCCGACCCAAGTCGCGGTTAGGGACTTGCCTCGATTGGGTAGAATTTGAACTGGCAACGTCTGGACAGCCCCTATGGCTGTACCGACCTTAAGATCTGGCGCGATCGCCATCGGGAGGAAATTAGCGTGGACTGGAAAGTGCGGGCAATTCGGGGGGCAACCACCACGGAAGAAAATACTATTGAGGCGATCCGCTCGGCGGTGCGGGAGTTGATCGATGAAATTGAAGCCCGCAATGAGCTTGACCCTGACGAAATGATCAGCGCCATCTTCACCATGACCCCGGATCTGGACGCGATTTTTCCAGCGGCGATCGCCCGCGAACGCTCCCATTGGGATCATGTTGCCCTCTTGGATGTCCAACAACTCCAAATCGAAGGCAGCCTCAATCGCTGTATTCGTGTCTTGATCCATGTCAACACCCCCCAACCCCAACGGGCGATGAATCATGTTTATCTAGGCCGCGCTAAGGATCTCCGTCCCGATTGGAATTTAACCCCCCTCCATCGCGATCGCCACCGCCTGTAAACGATCAAAGGTAGTTAAGCAAACTACATAAATCGTTACAATAGGGAAAATTAATGATCGTCAATGCCATGACCCTAAAACCCGTTGAGCCAGACCGCATCCTCTCCCCCCTCTTGCTCATTGCCCCCTTTTTCCTGTGGGGCAGTGCCATGGTGGCGATGAAAGGGGTGATTCCCCATACTACCCCCCTGTTTATGGCGGGGCTGCGACTCGTTCCGGCGGGAATCTTAATCCTGATCGTGACGGCATTGCTGAAACGGGCCCAACCCCAAACCTGGCAAGCCTGGGGCTGGATTACCCTCTTTGCCCTCCTTGATGGCTTTGCCTTCCAAGGCTTCTTAGCCGAGGGGTTAGCCCGTACCGGCGCGGGTTTAGGGTCGGTCATGATTGATTCTCAGCCCATTGTGATTGCGCTGCTTTCCAGTTGGCTATTTGGGGAGTTGATTGGGCTGTGGGGTTGGCTGGGATTGGGGATTGGGGTGTTGGGAATTAGTTTAATCGGCATCCCGGCGGGGTGGTGGATGGAATTGGCCCAAGGGGGGGCGATCCCCTTCACCTTCAATTTTTCCGCCCTGTTTGATAATGGCCAGTGGCTCATGTTCCTCGCCTCCCTGTCCATGGCCCTAGGAACCGTCAGCATCCGCTATGTCAGTCGCCATGTTGATCCCGTCGTCGCCACCGGCTGGCACATGATCATCGGGGGGATCCCACTATGGGTGATGTCCGGGCTGTGGGAATCCCAGCAATGGCAACAGATTACCCCCATGGGTTGGCTAGAATTGGGCTATGCGACGATTTGCGGCAGTGCGATCGCCTATGGTTTATTTTTCTGGATTGCCGCACGGGGCAACCTCACGAGTTTCACCTCGCTCACGTTCCTCACCCCCGTCTTCGCCCTGATTTTAAGCCATCTCCTCCTCGCCGAAGTCCTCAATGGGGTGCAGTGGTTGGGGGTCGTTTTAACCCTGATCAGTATTACGTTTATTAATCAGCGGGAGGCGCTCCGCGAAGGTTGGCCCAAATGGCTGAGTCTGTTGCGGGGAGAACAGGCTCCCCCCCTGCCTGTTAAAGTTGAGGCAGAGGGGCCGTAAATTCTCGCATAATGGCGGATAACATTACGGTTATTGTGCCTCAGTTGTGGCTTTCCCTGTGCTAACAGAATGTTTAAAACTCTGTCTGTGTTGATGCGTTATGGGTTAATTGGGGCGATCGCCGGTACATTGTTGATCCATGAAGCTGCCGGAGCGTCAACCCCATGGAGGATGACCACCACTATAGCCCCCGCCCTCTTGGCCCAGGCAGAACCCGAAACCGAAACCGAAACCAGCCCAGAAGGCCCGCCCCAAATCAAACCCGGCGATCAAGGGCAAGTGGTGACGCAATTACAGGAAAGACTCCAACGAGCGGGTTATTACGAAGGGGAACCCAGCGGCAGCTACGATGAGGCCACCGCCGCCGCTGTCCGTAAATTACAAACCGAGGCCGGCCTAGAACCCACAGGCATTTTTGATGTGGCCAGTTTTGAGGCCCTGCGCGATCGCGATACCCCCGCCGCCCCGACCCCACCCCGCCGTAACTGGCGCAAAATTCTCCTCATTGCCGCAGCAGGGGTTACAGTGCTTTCTGCCCTGGGCGGCGTTGTTTATTTACTCTGGCGATTCGTCAATGGTGGGGCGGTGGAAGACTCCACAGACCCAACCCAGGCCATGATTGACTCGCCCCTCCCCCCCCTCTATCCCGACCCCCCCATCACGATCAACACCCCTCCCCCAGACCTCAAACCCTCCCCGACCAAATTTGTCCAAGATACCCCCATCGCAGAAGCAGAAGTCCTGCCTGCCCCTCCCCCCGATGATGATTGGGGGGATTCCCCAGAATTGGATTTTTTGCTCAATTCCCTCACCAGTTCCGGCCAGCCAGCGAATCCGCCCCAACTGCCCGCCTCCGGTTCCCCTGATGATATCTGGGATGATCAGGATTCTCCCCTATCCTCCTCTGTCCCACCGGGCTTTATTTCCCCCAACCACTATCAACCCCGCTCGTCCCTGCCCATTTCCGCGCCCAGTTTGCCGAAAGCCGATGTGGTGGAGGAACTGATTCGGGATTTACAAACTAGCGATAGTGACAAACGGCGTAAGGTGATTTGGTCTTTGGCCCAGCGGGCGGATTCCCGCGCCGTTCAACCGTTGGTGAATCTGTTATTAGAATCTGATTCCCAGCAACAGGGCCTCGTTTTAGAAGCCCTTTCTCAAATTGCGATCCGCACGCTGAAGCCGATGAACCGTGCTTTAGCACTCTCGTTACAGGATGATAACGCCCAAGTCCGCAAAAATGCGATCCGGGATTTAACCCGCATTTATGAATTAATTGCCCAATTGAGCCAATTAATCTACTGCGCCACCGATGATCCCGATCCTGATGTGCAGGCGACGGCAAAATGGGCCCTCAATCAGTTGGGACAAATCCGCAACCCCCCAGGGACTTAAACGGGGAGTAATCGCTCAAGGGTGATGGTGCTTTCTGAAAAATTGAGGGGGGCGATCGCTCCTCCTTGATGTTCTGTGGGGCGAAACATCCGGAGGGGCGAAAGATTTTTCGCCCCTACAGAGATTTAGGTATTCCATTGGGGCAATTTTCCCATCATTTTAACTAAACCAAGGCACTATGGCCCAAGGCTAACCCCGCCACCAACATCCCCAACACTAAAAAAGGTTGGGCGCTGGCTTGATATTTCACATCATTCTTGAGGGGATCGCGAAGGAAGTACATATCCTGGAATGTGATTTGGGGAATGATGAATAGGAGCAGGATCGTGGCGTAGAGGTTTTGATGGATAAAGATCAAATAGGCCGCCACCCCCGCTTGGAAAATATCAATCATTAACACACAAATCCAAGCAGATTTTTCCACACCAAACATCACCGGCAGCGATTTTAAACCCAATTGGCGATCGCCCTCCACACTTTTAAAATCATTGACAATCGCAATCCCCAACCCAGCAAGGCTATAAAACAACGTTAACCAAACAATCGTCCAATTCAACGTCCCAAACAGGGCATGACCCGCACACCAAGGCAACGTAATATAACTGGCTCCTAGGGCATAATTCCCTAGCCAACCGTTTTGTTTCAGCTTCAACGGTGGGGCAGAATAGATATAGGCGATAAATGAACCCACCACGGTAATTAACATAATCATTGGGAATTCATGACCCGACCAAGCATCTAAAAATGCCGCCAACCCAAACCCGCCAAACAACAAAATTAAAATCTGTGCCTTCACCTGGGGGATGGAAATGGCCCCCGATGGGATGGGGCGATAGGGTTCGTTAATCGCATCAATTTCGCGATCATAGTAATCATTGAGGGTTTGGGTGTAGCCGGTCATGATTGGCCCGGAAAGGAGCATACAGGTAAAGGCTTTTAATAAATCCTCAAAGCCCCACACATAGCCCCCGGAGGAAGCCGCGCCGCAGACCACACCCCAAATGAGGGGAATCCAGGTGATCGGCTTCATTAACTGGAGGCGAATTTTCCAGACATTGGTTTCTGCCGCTGCTCCCTTCATGCCCAAGAGTTGACGGGCCTTTGAGCCGGTGGGTGCGGTTTTTTGTTCGTCAGTCATGGGTGTTTACAGTAATTTAGAGGGAAATAATCAGGTAATGATCTTGGAATTTTGCCCCCTTGACGGGTTGGCCAGTTAAGGGTGGGGGCAGGAAAATATTGCGCCGTTGATCCCCGGCTTCAATGGTGAGTTCGGGGCCGTATTGGGTGAGCTTGACTTGATTTTTAGTTAAGCCTGGTAAAAAGATTTTGACTTGGCGGGCGGTGGTGTCGATGGTGAGGGGTTTGGGGATGTGGTCGGTGTCCCGGAAATTGGGCAGGGCGGCTAAGAGGGCATCCCAGTTTTCGCCGGGGAGGGTGGGTAAGCTAGTGCTGGGAATGGGGAGGAAGTCCTTAACCTGTTCAGCACTGGGGTTGACCCGGTTCCACAATACGCCACCGACGCTGACCCCCACCTGTTGGGCGCTGCCCCAATAGTATTGAGCGAGGGCGATCGCCTCCGGTTGCTCATCCGTCACCAAATAGGCTAAAACCCGTTGGGGATCAGCGATCGCATTTCTCCCCTCATTGAGCAATTCCTGGGTTTCTTCCGTGGGTTGGTTGGCAAAGTTATCCCAAGACCAGGAAATATTTAACACTGCACTGGTGATTGGTTGGATAAAGGGAGCCACCGCCTTGCCCAGATCTGATTCCAGCATCACATTGCGGAAGCGGCGAATATACCAACTGCCGGTTTCCGGAATACCCAAGGTGCGCAGCGTGTTTAAATCCCCCGCGCCATCGTAGATGATCACGTCATAATTGCTGCTGAGGTTGTAACCCCGAATTGCATAAAGGGCTAGGGCCACATCCATCCCCGGAAATAGCCCCAGTTCTTGACCATAGACATTTTTCAGCACCGGAAACCGCAAATATTTGGCTTCCCGTGCCTTCACCTCTTCCCAAGCTTGGGTAATGAGGGCCGGTGCGCTGAACTGCACCGCCTCAAAGTTGGGAGCGATCGCCACGGGGGTAATCCCTAAAGGCTGGCCAAGACGCAACCCCATCACAGGGCTAGGATCTTGGCAGGCCAGGAGCACCCGCTCCCCCTGTTGGGCGAGGCGTTTGGCGGCGGCGATCGCCATCGTCGTGCGACCCACCCCCCCCTTGCCGATAAAGGTCAGAACTTGAGCCATGGGTTTGAATGAAAGGTTTGCTTAAATTTCCTTGAGTTCGTCTGCAAAAAACCAGGTTTTGCTTTGATCATCAAATTCCACCAATGCCCCGACACCGCTACCGTCGGTCATTTTGTAGCCTTTGATCGTGCCGATTTTACCCAGCTTATCCGCCACATCCCCGGCGACGCGATCGCGAATCCGCCGTACTTGCACTTTAGTCCCGATTTCCATGCTCAATCCCTTTTGTGTAAACGTTTCTGAAAACCATTAAACAGTTTAGGGCAAAACCTGCCCCCCCGTAGTTAGGGTTAGCTTAGGCTTGGAGGAAAGGGAGGGCAATGGTCATGATCTCCGCGCTCCAATGCTCTTGGGGGTAATGTTTGGCTTCCGGTAAACGGCTCCAGTCGATGACGGGATTTTTTTGCAGTTCCCGGCGGGTAGTTTCCCCATCCAACCAAGGATCCGCCATGCCCCAAATGATTTGCGTCGGTTTGCGCCATTGGGCTAAATCGCTGCTGAGTTGGCTCATGGCTTCGCGCAGTTGAAGGTTTTTTACCGTGGCCATGAGCGATCGCCCCGCTTGGGAGCTTTTCAAAAAGGGCTGACGATAAAAACTTAAATCCTCCTCCGCAATCACAAACCCCGCCCCCCCTTCAAGGGTGCGATCGACCAAGAGGGGATCTTGGGTCATCATGTCTCCCATAAAGGGAATCGTCCATTGCTGCATCACCCAGGGAATCGTTGCCCCGGTTGTGAGGGGGGCATTGAGGAGCAACAGGCGGTTGATCTGTTCCGGGTGATGGCAGGCATATTGCACCGCCACGGAACCGAGATAACCCTGAGCAACAAGGATCAATTCGGGCAAATCCAAAGCGGTGATCAGTTCCCCTAAGGCCGCCTCATAGGCCGCTGGCGTATATTTAAACTCCCGCGTTTGGGGTTTAGCGGAACGGCCATAGCCCAGCCAATCGGGGGAAAGGGTGCGAAACCCGGCATCAGCAGCCGTTTGCATCATGATCCGCCAGGTATAGCCGTTGGAGAGGATGCCATGGATGAAGAGGATCGGCGGGACATCTTTGGGGGCATCGGGGACAATCTCCCGATAGAACCAATCATGACCCCCAGCGTTAATCGTATGCTCCTGAACCTCCATCTATGCACTCCAAGCTAAATAGGGCAGGGTTTGAGCGGTGGCTTTGACGGCTTCCGCATTGGCCACTAATTGGCCGCAACTGTCCCATTGGCCGGTGAGGAGCATTTGTCGGGGGCCGTCAGCCATGGCGATCGCCCCCTTAAAATCCCCCACTGTCACCGTCAACGCCTCAAGATCCACCGTTACCAAGGTTTCAGGGTTCGCCTCAATTAACCCCTGCAATTCCTGAGCAACCGCTGGGGTAACGGTGACACAAGGCACCCCCAACGCCACACAGTTACCAAAGAAAATTTCCGCAAAACTTTCCCCCACCACCGCATCAATCCCCCATTTCACCAAAGCTTGGGGGGCGTGTTCCCGTGAAGAACCGCAGCCAAAATTACCATTCACCAGCAAAATATTCGCCCCTTGATATTGGGGTTGATCGAAAGGATGGGAACCCCCCGCCGCCGCCCGGTCATCAGCAAAGGCAGACACGCCTAATCCTTCAAAGGTGACACAGCGCAAAAACCGCGCCGGAATAATCCGATCCGTATCAATATCACTGCCCCGCACCGGAATTCCCCGGCCGGAAACCATTTTTACTTCACTCATGGCGATTTTTTCAAAACATAGATGAGGTTTATGATAGGCGATCGCCCCCACCCCTTCCAAAGTCCGGTTTGTCGTGCGGACTTCAGTCCGCTCCTCTTTGAGGAGAAAAGAGGATAGAGAAAAGAGAAGCGCGTGCAATTGAGATTCCCCCCTACTTCCTACTCCTCACCAAATCATGGACAGCGCCGCAGGGGAGATCTAGACTGGAGAAGGGGCCCGATGGGGTGCGGTTGGCGGCCCCAGATTCACACCAATTGCGAGGTTATGATGGTTCAACTTAAAGATGTTGAGACGGCTGTTAGCCCAGAAAGCACCCCTGCTATGGCACGGGATGATTCTCCCCAACGGCCTTGGGGGACATTCACCGTCCTTGAAGAAGGCCCCCAATATAAAATCAAACGCATTGAAGTCAAGCCCGGCCATCGCCTCAGCCTGCAAATGCACCACCACCGTAGCGAGCATTGGATTGTGGTGGCGGGGACGGCAAAAGTCACCTGTGGGGATCAGGTAACAATTTTAGGAAGCAACCAATCCACCTATGTCCCCCAATGCACACCCCACCGTTTAGAAAATCCCGGTGTGATCAATTTGGTGATCATCGAAGTCCAAAATGGGGAATATTTAGGGGAGGATGATATTATCCGCTTCCAAGATGACTACAAACGGCATTAAATCCCCGCAATGATTACCCTTACTCCGGCGGCGGTTCAAGAGATCCGCCGCTTAAAAATGGCCCATAACCAAGCCCAAGGCATTTTACGCCTTGGGGTGCAGTCTGGTGGCTGTGCCGATTTTGTGTATGAACTTGAATTAGTTGCGACTCCTCAGCCGGGCGATCGCCACTGCACCCAAGCCGATATTGCCATCAGCATCGCCCCCGATAGCGTCCCCTACATCGAAGGTCTCCAACTCGACTACACCGAGGATTTAATGGGGGGAGGATTCCGCTTCAAAAACCCCCAAGCCCTCAAATCCTGTAGCTGTGGCCATTCCTTTGCGATCGCCCCTGATTTCGGATCCGGGATTTGATCCCCCCTGCCCCCCTTAACAAGGGAGGTTCCAGAAAAACCCCCTTTTCAAGGGGGTCGGCGTAGCCGGGGGATCATTCCCCTTTTTCCGCTGCTTGACACAGTTCCGCCAATTTCGATATAATGGGAGACTGTCACGTCAACAATAAGAACCACCGCGAGGCAGAACTTGTAACCCATGCCAACTATCCAGCAACTGATCCGCACGGAACGCTCCGTCGCGAAAAAGAAAACCAAATCCCCAGCCCTCAAAGAATGTCCACAGCGGCGCGGCGTTTGCACTCGGGTGTACACCACCACCCCCAAAAAGCCGAACTCTGCCCTCCGGAAAGTGGCACGGGTACGCCTTACCTCTGGGTTTGAAGTCACCGCCTACATTCCAGGCATCGGCCATAACCTGCAAGAACACTCCGTTGTGCTCATTCGGGGCGGTCGGGTTAAAGATTTGCCTGGGGTTCGGTATCACATTGTGCGCGGAACCTTGGATGCTACAGGTGTGAAAGACCGTCGTCAAAGCCGCTCTAAATACGGCACCAAACGGCCCAAGGCATAACGCCAATCCCTTGGTGTTTGTGAACATCCTGGAGGCCATCCGCAGGCTCACGCCCATCGCCTCCCTCCTTAAAATTCCTACTGAAGATTCACCATGTCCCGCCGTCGAGTAGTTAAAAAACGTCCCGTCCCTCCCGATTCCGTCCATAACAGCCGTCTCGTCAGCATGACCGCCCGCCGCCTCATGCGCCACGGCAAAGAATCCCTCGCCTATCGCCTGATTTATGATGCCTTCGGGATCATTGGCGATCGCACCGGCAACGATCCCCTCGAAGTGTTCGAGCAGGCGATTCGCAACATCACCCCCTTAGTAGAAGTCAAAGCGCGGCGGGTCGGTGGGGCCACCTACCAAGTCCCCATGGAAGTCCGCCCCAACCGAGGCACAACCCTCGCCTTGCGCTGGCTTTCCACCTATTCCCGCTCCCGTTCCGGTCGCACCATGGCCAGCAAACTGGCCAACGAAATCATGGATGCAGCCAACGAAACCGGCGGCGCGATCCGCAAGCGGGAAGAAACCCACCGCATGGCTGAAGCGAACAAAGCCTTTGCCCACTACCGCTACTAAGGATTTCGAGCGGGGATAGCCCTCTGGCCCTATCCCCCCGAAACCTCAAGTCATAAATCGTAACGTAACTATAGCCTTAGTAAATTTATTGTTGGCCCCCTTGGGGTTTAGCCATTAGGGAGGGAATTGTGGAACGAACTATCCCATTAGAGAAAGTTCGTAATATTGGAATCGCTGCCCATATTGATGCGGGTAAAACCACAACAACAGAGCGAATTTTATTCTACTCCGGTATTGTTCATAAAATTGGTGAAGTTCACGACGGCAACGCCGTGACCGATTGGATGGAACAGGAGCGGGAACGGGGCATCACAATCACCGCCGCCGCCATCAGCACCACTTGGCAAGACCACCGGATTAACATCATTGACACCCCCGGC
The DNA here is from genome assembly GCF_034932185.1 of Spirulina sp. CCNP1310. Lineage (NCBI taxonomy): Bacteria > Bacillati > Cyanobacteriota > Cyanophyceae > Spirulinales > Spirulinaceae > Spirulina > Spirulina sp. CCNP1310. The sequence goes on from NZ_JAYGHW010000100.1 coordinate 33,084, forward strand.
CACGTTGACTTCACCATTGAAGTAGAACGTTCGATGCGGGTGCTTGATGGCGTGATTGCTGTGTTTTGTTCCGTGGGTGGTGTGCAACCGCAATCTGAAACTGTTTGGCGACAAGCGGATCGTTATCATGTGCCTCGGATCGCCTTTGTGAACAAAATGGATCGCACGGGCGCGAACTTTTTCAAAGTTTACGAACAGGTGAAAGACAGGTTACGGGCCCATGCTGTGCCGATTCAAATTCCCATTGGCAGTGAAGGGGATTTTCGCGGCATTGTTGATTTAGTGCGGATGCGGGCCAAAATCTATAACAATGACCTCGGCACAGAAATTGAAGATACGGAAATTCCTGAGGAAGTTGCAGAACTAGCCCAGGAATATCGAACCTATTTACTCGAAGCTGTGGCGGAAACCAACGCGGCTTTATTAGATCAGTATTTTGCAACAGAAACCTTGGATGAGGCGGATATTCGTCAAGCTATCCGGCAGGGTACATTAGACGGTTCGATCATGCCGATGCTCTGTGGCTCTGCCTTTAAAAATAAAGGGGTGCAACTGTTGCTAGATGCTGTGGTGGATTATCTGCCCGCGCCAACGGAAGTACCTGCTATTAAGGGGTTGCTTCCTGATGGCACAGAAGGAACGCGCCAAGCGGATGATCAGGCTCCTTTTGCTGCCCTGGCCTTTAAGGTAGCGGCGGATCCCTTTGGACGGCTGACGTTTCTGCGGGTTTATTCCGGTGTCCTGTCCAAGGGCAGTTATGCCTATAACTCGACGAAGGACAAAAAAGAACGAATTTCTCGCTTAATTATTCTTAAATCCAATGATCGCATTGAGGTGGATCAACTCCGAGCGGGGGATCTCGGTGCGGCTATTGGTCTGAAAGACACGATTACAGGGGATACCCTCTGTGATGAAACTAATCCCATTATCCTGGAATCCCTCTTCATCCCTGAACCCGTGATTTCGGTGGCAGTGGAACCTCAAACCAAACAGGATATGGAGAAACTTTCCAAGGCGCTTCAAGCCCTCTCTGATGAAGATCCGACGTTTCGGGTCAGGATTGACCCGGAAACGAATCAAACGGTGATCGCAGGGATGGGTGAACTGCATTTGGAAATCCTTGTAGACCGGATGTTACGGGAATACAAGGTGGAGGCGAATGTGGGCCAACCCCAAGTGGCCTACCGGGAAACCATTCGCCAATCTGCCCACGCGGAAGGCAAATTTATTCGCCAAAGTGGTGGGAAGGGCCAGTATGGCCATGTGGTCATCAATATTGAACCTGCTGAAGCCGGTAGTGGGTTTGAGTTTGTTTCTAAACTGGTCGGGGGGACGATTCCCCGTGAATATGTCCCCGCCGTTCAACAAGGGATTAAAGAATCCTGTGAAACAGGCATCTTGGCCGGGTATCCTCTGATTGATGTCAAGGTCACTCTGGTTGATGGCTCATATCATGATGTGGACTCATCGGAAATGGCTTTTAAAATTGCCGGTTCTATAGGGATGCGTGAGGCTGTTCACAAGGCCAAGCCAGTGCTTTTAGAACCGATGATGAAGGTCGAAGTTGAAGTCCCCGAAAATTTTCTTGGGGATGTGATGGGGGATATCAACTCCCGTCGGGGTCAAATTGAGGGGATGAGTTCGGAGGCGGCGATCGCCAAACTTTTAGCAAAAGTTCCCTTAGCGGAAATGTTTGGTTATGCCACCGATATTCGCTCTAAGACCCAAGGACGGGGGATTTTTTCGATGGAGTTCAGCCACTATAGTGAGGTTCCCAACCATGTGGCTGAAGCCATCATTGCTAAGAACAGGGGAACCATTTTCTGATCAATACAGGTTAGGGTTCGGAGATGGCTCTCTGCAAAGGGGCCAGAATCCCTCTAAAATATGAGATCAGCTTAGGAACGCAAAACTAGAGATAAGGAACGATTAATCAATGGCACGCGCAAAATTTGAACGGACTAAAGCCCACGCCAACATTGGCACGATTGGCCACGTTGACCATGGTAAAACCACACTAACCGCTGCAATTACGATGGCTTTGGCGGCTCAAGGTGGGGCGCTGGCTCGTAAATACGAAGATATTGATGCAGCACCGGAAGAAAAAGCCCGGGGGATTACGATCAACACCGCCCACGTTGAGTATGAAACCCCTGACCGCCACTATGCCCACGTGGATTGCCCCGGTCACGCTGACTATGTGAAAAACATGATCACCGGCGCGGCACAAATGGATGGTGCAATTTTGGTTGTTTCTGCCGCTGATGGCCCGATGCCCCAAACCCGTGAGCACATTTTGCTGGCCAAGCAAGTCGGGGTTCCTCACATCGTTGTGTTCTTGAATAAAGAAGACCAAGTGGACGATGCTGAGTTGCTCGAACTGGTGGAACTGGAAGTCCGTGAACTCCTCAGCGATTACGATTTCCCCGGTGACGATATTCCCATTGTGGCGGGTTCTGCGCTCAAGGCGGTTGAGGTTTTGACTGCTAACCCCAAAACTGCCCAAGGGGAAAATGAGTGGGTGGATAAAATTTTGGCTCTGATGGGAGAAGTGGATGCCTTTATCCCCACCCCTGAGCGGGAAGTGGATAAGCCGTTCTTGATGGCGGTGGAAGATGTGTTTACGATCACAGGTCGTGGTACGGTGGCTACCGGTCGGATTGAGCGCGGTAAAGTCAAAATTGGTGATGAAGTGGAATTGGTGGGCCTGCGGGACACCGTGAAGAAAACCGTTACCGGCATTGAGATGTTCAAGAAGAGTCTTGATGAAGGGATGGCTGGGGACAACGCCGGGATTCTGCTCCGGGGTGTTGAAAAAAGCGATATTGAGCGGGGTATGGTGATTGCTAAACCCGGTTCGATCACGCCTCACACCCAGTTTGAAGGGGAAGTTTATGTCCTGAAGAAAGAAGAAGGGGGCCGTCATACGCCGTTCTTCTCTGGCTACCGTCCCCAGTTCTATATGCGGACAACGGATGTGACGGGAACGATTGATGCTTTTACGGATGATGATGGGGGTGAAGCGGAGATGGTGATGCCGGGCGATCGCATCAAAATGACTGTCACCTTGATCAATGCGATCGCCGTTGAACAGGGGATGCGCTTCGCCATCCGTGAGGGGGGTCGCACCATTGGTGCAGGTGTTGTTTCCAAAATCCTGAAATAATTGCCGCTCTCCTGAGCTAAGGAGCAGAAAACGCAGTTTTTCTGCTCCTTTTGTGACGCTTTTTCGATGATCCTTTCCCTGAACCTTGAAAATTAAACATGGCCACTATCCAACAGCAAAAAATCCGCATCCGTCTCAAAGCTTTTGATCGTCGTCTCCTCGATACTTCCTGTGAAAAGATCGTGGATACGGCTAATCGCACCAATGCGACGGCGATCGGCCCCATCCCCCTCCCCACCAAGCGCCGCATTTATTGCCTGCTCCGTTCTCCCCACGTCGATAAGGATTCCCGCGAGCATTTTGAAACCCGCACCCATCGCCGCATCATTGATATTTACCAACCTTCTTCTAAAACCATTGATGCATTGATGAAGTTGGATTTACCGGCTGGGGTGGATATTGAAGTGAAGTTGTAGGTATCGTAGGGGCGTTGGCGTAAGCCTGCCGAGGCACAAAAATTTTTCGCCCCTGACCACCTCCAGCCTTGCACGATTTGACTCAATGGATTCCATTTAAAAAGCACCCTTGTTGATCAGGGGTGCTTTTTTGTGCATCTATCAGGGGGAATCAATCCGCCACTTCCGCCATCTCAATCACCCGTTCCGCCATATCCTTGACCAAAAAATTTAGCGGCTTACGACTGCGGAGCTTAAACCGCAACCGCCGCGACTGCACCCGCAGCAAAATACTTTCTAAGCAATCATGGTCAAAGCAGACATGACGATGGCGATCGCCCTTCCCATATTGCGCCCCCGTAATCACATGGAGTTGCGTATTCTTCTTCAACTGATACCACAACCCCTCCGACTGCATCGGCGTTTGCACCGCCCCCGTCGGTAAACCGGACATCCCATAAATCGGGTCTAAACTCGCCGCCCCTAAACTTTGCTCATAATTGTAGTAATAATGGAGCGGCACATCCGCCACCGCCATATTCAGCAACCCCTCATAAAACTCCCGCGCCACATTTAGATCCGACACCATAATCGTGTGAACCTTCGGCGCACTGGATAAAAACATCCACATCGCCCCCGCATAGGCCACCAACAGCATCACCATAATGCCTTGGGTCGAAAACAGACTATCAAGGGCCGGCAGCAACGCACCCATCGGTTCAAACATCGGCCAAAAGAGGAACTGAATCATAGGGCGAGGAAAAAAGCAGCTTTATTCTAAGGAGATATAGCAATCCCGATGGATTCGTGAAGTCTATTGCTCCCCTCGCCCAACTTGGGAGAGGGGCTGGGGGGTGAGGGCTTACGCGATTGATCTTGGATCGCTATAGTGGCAATTCTACCAAACTGGCAGGAAGCGAGCTAGAGCCAAGCCTCAATCTTTATAAGCAAAACTAATAATTGTGATTGTGAATCCTGATCCTGAGAACCCGTTACAAACCGTTACATTCGGTTATAGTAAGTTCAGCGGCTTAACAAACTCATTCGTTAACTCGCCATGTTCATAACGAAATCATTCAAACCATGACAACCACCCTTCAAGCCCAACAAAGCGCCTCCCTCTGGGAACGCTTTTGTCAATGGGTGACAAGCACCAACAACCGCCTCTATGTGGGCTGGTTCGGTGTCTTGATGATCCCCACCCTCCTGACCGCCACCACCTGCTTCATCATCGCCTTCATCGCTGCTCCCCCCGTGGACATCGACGGCATCCGTGAACCCGTGGCCGGTTCCTTGCTCTACGGCAACAACATCATCTCCGGTGCGGTTGTTCCCTCCTCCAACGCCATCGGCTTGCACTTCTACCCCATCTGGGAAGCTGCTTCCCTCGATGAGTGGCTCTACAACGGTGGTCCCTACCAACTGGTGATTTTCCACTTCCTGATCGGCATCTTCTGCTACATGGGTCGTCAGTGGGAACTCAGCTACCGCTTAGGGATGCGTCCTT
>NZ_JAYGHW010000101.1:0-35312 GCF_034932185.1 Spirulina sp. CCNP1310
CGGGCCGGGGTGCTTGGCGCGGCGCTTGGCGCGGTGCGGGTGCAGGTTGGGGCGCTTGGCGCGGTGCGGGGGCTGGGGCCGCCGTGGGAGCAGGCGCGGGGGCGGGGGCGGGGGCCGTCGATCCTCTTTGGGGAGCCGGGGTAGAGCGAGGAGCCTGGCGACGGGGAGCGGGAGCCGACTGTTGGGGGGCTAGTGGTTCGATGCGCCGATAATAACTTTGTTTCGGCTTAATCGGCTCTGGCTCAATGGTGGGTTCTCGACCTGTCAGTTTTTCCGGCCGTTCGGGAAATTCGGCTTCAGGAATTGTTTTAACAATCTCCTCCATGAAGATTTGCCAGAGGGTAGCCGCCGTGGTGCTGGCTCCCTCTGTGGAGGTGTTATCGTCATTGCCCAACCAAGCCCCCGCCACCACCTGGGGGATATAGCCCACAAACCAGAGATCACGATAATCATCAGAAGTGCCGGTTTTGCCTGCCACGGGGCGATCCAGTTGAGCATTGGTTCCGGTGCCGGACTCCACGACATTTTGGAGCATCCAAGTCATGATTGCTGCTGATTCAGCGTCGATTACTTCCGTGGCCTCAGATTTGACGGTATAAATCACCTTACCGTTACGGTCTAAAATCCGGGTGATACCGTGGACGGGGTAATGCTCCCCTTTGTTGGCAAAGGTGCCATAGGCGCTGGTGAGTTCCAATAAGCTCACTTCGGAAACGCCCAAAGCCAGGGAATAGGTTGGCTCTAGGGGGGAGGTGATGCCCATTTTTTTAGCCACCTTAATCACCGGGTTCCAACCCACTTCGATCAAGGCCCGCACGGCGGGAACGTTCACCGATTGGGTGAGGGCGTTGAGCATGGAAATGTTGCCCCGGTAGCGCTCATCGTAGTTTTTCGGCTCGTAGCCATCAACGACGTAGGGGGCATCATTATAGGTTTTGTAGGGGGAGAAACCGGCGGCGATCGCCGTGGCATAGACGAAGGATTTAAACGTGGAACCCGGTTGCCGTTTCGCTTGGGTGACACGGTTAAACTGACCGTTCTGCGCTTCATTGTCGTAGTCTTTCCCCCCCACCATGGCTTTAATGGCCCCAGTGCGGGGGTCAATGGCCACCAATGCCGCCTGTTGAAAGCCCTGGCTCTCACCATAGCGCTCCGCTACCAAGGCCACCGCCGCTTCAGCGGCCTGCTGCCATTCGAGATCTAAGGAGGTTTCCACCGTTAGCCCCCCGGCGGCAATTTGCGCATCGGAGAGGATATCGCGCAGTTGGTCTTGAACGTAGTCGGTGAAGTAGGGAACTTGGCGGTTAAAGCGTTTCGGTTTTTGGGGGTTGAGGGTTAATTCCGAGGCGATCGCCCCCTCATATTCCCCCTGTTCAATAAAGCCCTGATCGTAAAGCTGCTGCAAAACGCGATCGCGCTGGGTTTTCGCCGCCTCGGGATTTTCCAAAGGGGAATAGGCACTAGGAGCCGGGGTAATCCCTGCTAAGGTGGCGGTTTCGGCCACCGTTAAATCTTCCACATCCTTGCCAAAATACACCCAAGCCGCATCTGCTACCCCATAGGCCCCAGAACCAAGGTAAACGAGGTTTAAATAGCGTTCGAGAATTTCTTCCTTGGTATATTGATTTTCAATTTTCTGAGCAATGCGCATCTCCCGAAGTTTACGATTGACCTCCCTGTCCTGATTGAGATAAACAATCCGGCTCAACTGTTGGGTAATCGTACTCCCCCCTTCCACCAGTTCCCCAGCCCGCACATTAGCCCAACTTGCCCGCAAAATCCCCCAATAATCAACGCCGCCATGGTTTAAAAACCGCCGATCTTCGCTGGCAATAAAAGCTTGCACCAGGGGTTCCGGAATTTCATCAATGGCTAACTCCTCATGGCTGATGGGGCCCATCTCCTGCAACACGGAGCCATCCACCGCCACCACCCGCATCGTTTCTTCACGGGTATAGGTCATCACCTCATCAACGGTTTCAGGAAGCTGGGATTCCAACACCTGCCATTGCTTGTAAACATAGGCAGAGCCGCCCCCCACGCCCCCCATGGCCACAATCAACGCCCAAAACCAAACCCGCTTGTAAACCTGTCGCCCTGATTTCCCTTTTTGCTTCTCCTGAGACGGGGCCGCAGCCGCAGGTTTATCGGTTGCCGCTGCACTCGGTTTTGCAATCAGTTTCTCTTGGGGTTTTTGGATAAACTTGGACACACCAACTCCTGAGCTACGCCACCAATCATCACGTCCTTTAGATTAACCTGTTCGGATTCAAGCTGCCAAGTTGTCAAGTCGCCCGAAAGGGTCAAACCAAGGCCCCATCAGTAAATACTCTCTTGGCGAAGTATTTGCGTTTAGAAATTCTTGCACTGTTTAGGGAGAGCATTGAAGTCCTCAATTCCGAACCTGGGGGGTTTTTCGTGCGGTGGGCGCAACCTTAACGGAAGTTTTGTTGAGCACCATAGCGTAATAACTGCTCTAAACCTATGAGGTGATTTTCCCACACCCGTTGTCGATAGTTGGAAGTCATCCCCCGACGTTCGGGGCGACTTAAATAGGTTCGTAAACTGCGGAGGGCGGTTTGGGCTTGACGGAGATTTTGGGGGGAGGGATTGCTGGCGAGGTTGGCCAAACTGGTTTCGAGGCGATCGCCATAGTTACCCCAATCCGTTAAGGCCGCCGGTTCAATGTCAATCTCCCCTGTGGTGAGCAGATATTGCCATTCCCGTTGCAATGCCTGATAGCGCAGATGGGCAGTTTGGAAGGGGCGGCGATGGGCCACAGGTTCCGGATGGTCGGCGGTACGTCGTCCCTGGATTTGATTGAGGGTGGTTTGGAGGTTGAGGCTGAGGTTTTCAGCGGCAAATAAGGCATAGCCCCCCGTTGCGGCATCCCGCAACAGTTGCAATTGATCGAGGGCCACCACCGTGGGTAATTGCAGCAGACGAATCCCCGGCATCAATAATGTGCCACTGTTGACCCCATGGCCCAGCACCGGCTGGGTGAGGGTTTGGAACTCCTCCGTATCGCGGGCGTAGGTCATCGGCGTGAGGAAATCAATATGGCCCGCCTGGAGCCAAGCCTCCCAATTTTGTTGTAAACGCACTAATCGCGTTTGGGTGGGCATCGGAAACACCGCCGCCGAAATCAGCACATCGGGATCTTTGGGCTTGATGGTGTTGTGGACTTCCTCCACAAAGCTACTAATTTGCGCAATCCGAAACTGTGTCCAGCGGGGCCAGAGGGGATCACTGGGGCGTACCGTGAGGGGATCTACCCCATACTGTCGGGAAAACTGCCGCCGGGATTCCAGACCAAAACCGTAGTCCTGATTGAGGTTGGGATCTTGGAAGGGATAGCGTACATAGTCGATGTGAATGCCATCAACCTGATAGCGGGTGATGATTTCATCCATGAGACTCAGGAGGTAGCGGCGCACCTCCGGGTGGGCGGGGTCAAAAAAGACTTTGCCGGAGCCGGGTTCGTAGGGGTTGCCCTGGCGATCGCTGGCGATCCAGTCGGGATGTCGGCTGAGGACGGGGCCGAGATAATCCAGGGGTTGGCCCATCACTTCGTTGTGGCGCTGGTTGGCAGCGGCAAATAACCACACCCAAGCATGGAGTTCCATGCCCCGTTCATGGGCCAGTTTGACGGCGGCTTCTAAGGGATCCCAGCCTTGGGTGAGGGGGTTTTGTTCCGGCGCAACGCGACTGGGATAGATCGTGTAACTGGCATTGACGGTTTCAAAAAAGACGGTATTGATCCCCGCTTCCGCCAAGCGGTTAAAGATGCGGGCGAGATCCTCTGGGGATTTAGCCCGGACAATCGTGCCGCGATCAAACCAGATGGCGCGGGTTTCGGGGTAGGCGATCGCCTGCTCCGTGGGATAGGTATCGAAAAGATAGCCCTGGAGTTGGCGAGATTGGGCTTCCGCCTCGGGAAAGGCTTGGCGGGCCACCAGTGTTAAGAACTCGTTGAGGTGGTTGCGGGCGGTTTGGAGGGCAGGGGTAGGGGTGGGGGGTTGGGAACGGCTACGGAGGCGCTCAATGGTGGCTTGAAAGGGTTCACGAATGGCCTGGGCTTCGGCGGCAATCACCGCACTTTCGTAGCGATTGAGGAGGGCGGTGAGCGCTCGATAGCGCGATCGCAAGGGCGTGGGGGCAGTGGCGATCGCCCTTGCTTCATCCGCCGCATTCTCCAGGGGTATCGGATGAGCCGCTGGAGGTTGTGGGGGAACCCGTACCGGGGGAGCCGTCGGAGCCGCTGTTCTGACAGGTTCCGGCTCCGGGCGCAATGTGGTAATTAACGGGGGACTAGCGGGAGCATTACAGGGCCGGGCATTGTTAAACCCCGCCCGCGCCGGATTGCCATACTCTTGCAGCAGGGTTTGCAACCAGGCCACATCCGTATTCACCCCCGCAATTTGGTCATTACCCCAGCGCCAACCCAGAAAAACACTATGCGCCGTGGCAACAATGGCAGGGGTGGGGCGTTGGGTTTGCCAATGGGCGAGAACACGGCTTTCGGGCTGGGTGGGTAGGATGCTCCCCCCCTGCAAAGGCGTACTTAAGGGCAACCGATTCACCGCCACCTCCCCCGTCACCGCCAAGGCTGCCGGTGTGGAGAGGGGAAAGCCCCAGGTGGCCCCTAGTAACTTTTGGAGTTGGGTTTGTACTGCTTCCGGAGAGAGGCTGCCGGTATTGCCCGTAACGATCACCCGGCCACCGCGATTGATCCAGGTTTCTAGGGCCAGAGCTTGGGTGACATCCAAGGCGGGAATATTCACCAACAACAGCACCGTATTGGCGGGGTTCGGCAAAGTTTGGGGCGTGAAGGTTTCCCGATTTAGCGTGCAATAGGCAATATCCATGGCCTGAAGACGACGGCTAATCCCGGGCCATTGGGTTTGGTTAGCCTCATCTTGTACGACTGCTAACGAGAGAGCTTGAGCAAATCCGGCTTGGGGCCAGAGCAGCGGCCCAGCCAAGGCGGCCAACCACAACCGGCGGGGAGAGAACCAACGCAGAACCATAGCGATCACGATAAATTTATCAGGAGTCTAGCAAGATTAATACTCAAAGTTTAGTCGTTGTCCACTCGGCTAAACTCTCTAAAAGAGCGTGCTAACATTATGCACATTCTGCAAGCTAAGGCTAAACTGTGGATTGATTCCGCTGGAGTTTTTTGATGAAGTCCAACCCAAACTATTCCCCTCAATCTTTTTCCCCACAGGATCAGCCGGGGCAAGGTTTGAATGACGGCTTTCACATCATTGGTTCTCGGCCGCGCCCGCCCTTGGCTAGGGTGGTTACGCCCCCTCCATCACCCCCCCCCGCGCCACCGACTCCCCAACGTGTTCAACCGGAAGCTGCACCCCTCCTGCGGAATGCTCCTGCCCCAGAGCCAACCTTGGCCCCTGAACCCACTCCCTCGCCCCATTTGCTCAAACGGTGGGGTTGGCCGATCGCGGTGACGGTTTTGGTGTTGAGTACCAGTGGCTTGGGTTTAATGGGGGCGGCAATGCTGTTAAAGCTTCCCACGGCCCCCAACTGTCCGGGGATTTTTCTGCCCACAGCTTCCGCATCGATGCGCCTTTACTGTGCTCAATTGGCCGCCAGTAAGGGGACGGCGGAGGATTTATTGGAGGCGGTGCGATTGGTGCAAAGTTTGCCGCCGAATCATCCCCTTTATCCAGAAATTGAACGGTATTTAGAGGTTTGGGCGAAGGATTTATTGCTATTGGGGGAGAACAAATTTCAGGAGGGGGAATTAAATGAGGCGATCGCCCTCGCCCGGCAAATTAGCCACTATTTCGATAACCCAACGTTAATTGATGAAACGATTACCCGCTGGCAAACCCTGTGGGATGAGGCGGAAACGATTATCGCCGAAACCCTGGCCTTGAGGTCAGAAGGGGCTTGGGGACAGGCGTTTCAATCCGCTGCCCGGTTAACCCGATTGGATAACCGCTATTTTGCCACCAAGCGTTATGACGAACTGTTTGCCGAACTGACCCTTGCTCAGGAAGAGAGTAAACAACTGGATGAAAGTTTTGCGCAGTTGGAGCGGGGGGGGTTGGATAACTTGCTGAAGGCGATCGCCGCCGCCCGGCAAATTCCCCCCACCAGTTCCGCCTACAAAGAAGCCCAAACCCTGATCAATGAAGCCAAGAAAAAATTGGTCGCCCTAGCCATGGAGCGGTTGCGCAAGGGCAACGCTTCCGGGGCGATGGATGTGGTGAATCAGATCCCCGCTGCTTTGGGGTTAAATGCGGAAATTCGCGATCTCACCACCTTGGCCGATGCGGCGACGGTGGCCAGCTTTGGTACACAGGTAAACTATGAAGATGCGATCGCCACCGCTCAGGAAATCACTACCACCCGCCCCCTCTACCGGGAAGCTCAGGAATTAATCAACCTTTGGCGGCAGGCCATTGAAGGGGGGGTGCGTTTAGATGCTGCCATTGCCCTGGCGCGGGAAGGCTCGATCCGCGCCCTTGATGCCGCCATCGCCCAAGCCCGCACGATTCAACCCAATACCCCCCGCTATGTCCAAGCCCAAAACCTGATCCGGGATTGGTCGCGCCAACGGGACATCCTCGCGGATCAGCCGAAACTCGATGAAGCCAACCGCCTTGCTGATGCGGGCAACCTGGAGGCGGCGATCCGCCAAGCCCAACAAATTAACAATGGCGGCCTTTCTAGCCAAGCCCAACGGCAGATCCAAGGCTGGCAACGGGAACTCGAAGCCCAGGAAACTCAGCCTCAACTCGATCGCGCCAATGCCTTGGCACAACAGGGCCGCTATGGGGAGGCGATCGCCCTCCTCCAAGAAATTCCCCGCAATAATCGCCTCTACAGCGAAGCCCAGCGCCGGATTCGCGAATGGCAACAGCAACAATCCCCCACCCCGACGAATAATCCCCCCAGTGCCAGCGGCCCGAGCCTCCTCGAACAGGCCCAACAGCAGGCCCAAGCCGGTACACCGGAAGCCCTCCAACGGGCCATCGCCCAAGCTCAACAAATTGCCCGCAACAGCCCCCAATTTGGGGCAGCCCGCCAAAATATCAATCAATGGAGCGCCCAACTGTTAAACCTAGCTCGCCAGCGGGCCAGTAGTAGCCTCAGTGAGGCGATCGCGATCGCCCGCTCCATCCCCGCCGATAGTGCCAGTTACGACGCAGCCCAAGCCCAAATTGCCACCTGGGAAGCAGCCTTGAGCACCGAACCGCTCCCCGCTATTCCCGAATAAATAAGCCTCACCGCCTCTCCCTTTCCCAAAGGTGGGAGATGGGAGTTTTAGGGTACGGTGAGGCCCAGCTTTAAGGCATTATTCCCCGTGGTTGGGCAGTGCAAAAAGTTGAAGTTAACCCTTCGGTTTTTGGCTGTGGCTACTGCTCACCACCGCCGTCTCAGAATTGACATCATCGGCTTGATTCACCAACAGGGCTACCGGGAAATGGCGGAGGCTATCCCGCAGGAAAATCGTATCAGCACTGAGAAGTTGTTGACCCGTGATGCGATCCTGCCAATGGGTGGGGGAGCCGGGGGGTAAACAGAGGCGGGTTTCATGCCAAACCTGATCCCCTAAGGGAGCCTCGGTTTCTGAAACAATCGTGGTGAAAAAGCGGGGGGCAATGGCGATCGCCGTATGATCCCCCCAAGTCCGTGCAAAAGCCACCACATGATCCTGCAAACTCCCGATCACCGTCAGCTTTTGATAATCTCCCCGTTGAAACACCTCGCTAAAATCCCGGCGGGTCTGCAACAGTTGATAGAGTAAAAATAGCTTGATCCGGCCATCTTCAGGTTTTGCCAGCAAATGAGCGAGGAGATCTAAAGGATCTTTTTCCCAAGCCTTTTTAATCCCTTTTAATAGCTTGGCTCGCAGCTTAAAATCCACGGGCCGCCGATTATCCGGATCCACCAAACTCAGATCCCAAAGCTCCGTCCCCTGATACAGATCCGGAACCCCCGGCGTAGTCATTTTCAGCAACACCTGAGAAAGGGAATTAAAAATACCATAATGTTGAATTTTGGCTTGAAACTGGCAAAACTCGGTTAAAAATTCATTCTTGGCATCCGCCTTGAGAATCCGCTCCGCAAATCGGGTAAATCCCGCCTCATAGCCACTATCGGGTTTTAACCAAGCGGTGTATACCTTCGCTTCTCGAATCGCTTTAATGATGTAGTCCTGAATGCGTTGGATAAATTGGGGATAATCGGGATCGGTGAAAGGATTTGTAAAGGGAAACGTACCGATCAGGGTTTGATAGAGAAAATATTCATCATTGGGATCCGGCACATCTAATCCAGTTTCAGGGAGGCAATCCTTTTGGGCGGCATTGAGCGATCGCCACTGTTGTAATTGTTTTTCCCATTCCTGGGGCATTTCCGAAAGGACATTAATCCGGGCGCGGACATCTTCCCCCCGTTTCGTATCATGGGTAGCCGTTGCATTCATCGTGTGGGGCCAATTCGCACATTTGCGCTGGTTGTGGTGGTGAAATTCCTCTAAAGAAACCCCAAACTTAGTCGGGTTGGATCCCACCTCATTGAGAGAAATGAGGCGATTATAAATATACAGCACCGTATCTTCTACACCCTTCGCCATCAGCGGGCCCGTGAACTGCTGCAACCGCATCACAAAATGCAACCATTGTTGTTGATCCTCATCACTGAGGTAATCATCAAAATCCAACAGGAGGAATTTTTCAATAAACGTGAGTTCATTGAGAAACACCGGAATATTTTCCTTGGCTTGGGCGAGAACCTGCTCTAAATGGTGGCGATCGCTCCCGCTGACTTCATCGTTATTAATATAGGTGCGATAGACCGGGAATAGGGCCATCACCTCCACCAACGCCGATTTTAAACCATAGAGCGTAAAATCACTGGCGTAGCGGTAGCGGGTGGAGACCTGTTTGAGGAAATGGGCCAGGTTATCAATATCCCCCGCTAGGTGCTTGCTGATAATCAGGCGTTTTTTCTCATCAATGAGGCGATCGCACTGGATCGACTGGCCAATAAAACGCTCATAAATTTCCGTTAGGGCTGCCTCATGGCTTTGATGACAAAAGAGGCCATTGACAAAATTGAGAAAATCATAGCCCGTTGTACCTTGAATCGGCCAACTTAAGGGCAGTTCCTCCTCGGTTTCGAGAATTTTTTCAATGGTTAGATAGGTATGGGTTGCCCGTTCCCGGAGACGAAAGAGGTAAGTAGCAGGGTCAAACAAACCATCAATGTGATCAATGCGGAGGCCGTGTATTTGCCCTGCTTCAATCAGATCAAAAATTAACTGATGGGTATTTTCAAACACATTCCAATCTTCAATGCGCAAAGAAATGAGATCATTCACCGTAAAGAAACGACGATAATTTAATTCTTCATTGCCCACCTTCCAAAACGCCAAGCGAAAAAACTGCTCCGCCAGTAAATCCTCTAAATCATTAAAACTTTCTGGGTTCCCCACCACACCATTGAAAAACTGGATGTTGTTTTCAATAAACTGATGAATCTCTGCGTTTTCTGTCCAAAGTTCCCAGAGCATACTTTTAATAAAGGCAATTTGATCATCCCGCTCGCCCCCTTCTTCCCCAGAAGGAATATATTTCAAACCATAAAGCACACCTAAAAACTTGACAAAATCCGGATGCTTACGCCCCAATTTTTGCCGTAACTGTCCCAGGTTATAGGCTAAAACATTCGTATAGGATTCAATGCGAATCGGGAATTTTAAATCATAATAATTAACGCTAAAACCCTGTTCATTATACTGTAATTGCAACTCACCACTTTCCAGGCAATCGCCATAAAATTTGCCCAAAAATGGAGCCAAAACCTTGCCTTTAATGCCCTGATAGGGATGATCCCAAGCAATATCAAAATAGTCTTTGTATTGGGAATCACTGCCATTTTCCAAAACATCCATTAACATTTTGTTTTGGCTACTAAAGGCCATGTGATTGGGGACAATATCCTGAAGCCATTTGATATTTAATTCTTGTAATTTAATAGTCAGTTCATCAAACTGCTCTTTCCCCCCTAATTCTAGATTGATTTGGGTGGGGTCGGCGACATCGTAGCCGTGAGTGCTGCCGGTGCGGGCTTTGAAAATGGGGGAGGCATAGAGATAATTGATCCCCAAATCCGCTAGATAGGGAGCAAGGGCTTTGGCTTGTTTAAATGTAAATTGGGGATTGAATTGAATGCGATAGGTGGAAAGGGGTAGGTGCATCATGATGGTGAAAGTTTAGTAATTTTTGATAACAATTACTGGCAGGGTAACAGCAATTCGGGAAATGGGGAGGGCGGTTATCCGGAAATGCCAGGGTTTGCAGACATGAAAAGTTAATCAATTTGGCCATAGAGAACGGCAGTATGGGGGGAAATCGCCACTGCTGTACCTTCACTGCTATGGTCGGGGGCTTCAGAGCCGGGGCCCTGCCATTGGGGGGAAGCCGTATCCAATTTTTGCTCCCAAGTTCCGGCGGGGGTGGGGATGGTGACGGGGTTGGGGCTGAAGTTGAGGGCGAACCAGAGTCCTGGCCGTTGGACGATCAGCGTTTTTTCTGTTTCCAAGGGGGTGACGGTCACGGTCGCGAGTTGCAAATCCAGCAGGGGGGGCCAATGGCGGCGCAGTTGGATCAGGGTTTGGTAGAGCGATCGCAGCGCCCCCTGGTGGGGATCTGTCCAATCCCAACTGAGGATCGAATCTTGAAACACCTCCTCGCCTTGGGGGTCGGGAATTTGATCTTCGGGCCAACCAAAGGCTTTAAATTCTTCCCGGCGGCCTTGGCGCACCCCAGCAATTAAGGCCGGATCGCTATGGCTGACGAAATACTGAAAGGGCCGGGTTTCGCCATATTCCTCTCCCATGAACAGCATCGGCACAAAGGGGGAAAGGAGCGTGGCGGCGGCTGCTAGTTTTAACTGTTCAAAATTGAGGGTTTGGGTGAGGCGATCGCCCCCTAAACGATTGCCAATTTGATCATGGTTCTGGCTACAGACGACAAAATTTTCCCCGCTGCATCCTGTGGGGGTATTGCCATGGTTGCGGCGACGGTGGGGGGAATATTGCCCGGTGTAAACGTAGCCTTGGCGGTAGCTGGTGGCCAGGTCAGCGACGGAGCCAAAATCTTGATAGTACCCGGAGGATTCCCCCGTGAGCAAGGTATGGAGGGCATGGTGGAAATCATCGCACCATTGGCTCTGGTGGCCAAAGCCGCCGAGGTCGGGCGATCGCAACACCCGCACATCATTTAAATCACTTTCCGCAATCAAATAACGGGGATAGCTCCCCTCGCTCAATGCCGCTACCGCTTGCCCCAATTCCTGCAAAAAGGGCCGCGCACTAAAATCATAGATGGCATGGATGGCATCGAGGCGCAGGGCATCTATATGGTAGGTTTCCAGCCAATATAGGGCGTTTTGGATAAAGAATTGCCGTACCTCGTTGCTGTGGGCTTGGTCATAGTTCACTGCATCCCCCCAAGGGGTACGATATTGGCCGGTGAAATAGGGGCCATAGGGCCAGAGATAATTTCCCTCCGGGCCAAAATGGTTATAGACCACATCCATAATCACGGCGATCCCCTCCCGATGACAGGCCGCCACCAATGCTTTTAAAGCTTGGGGGGAACCGTAGGAAGCCTGGACACCGTAGAGATAAACGCCATCATAGCCCCAGTTGCGCGTACCGGGGAATGCCGCCACGGGCATCAGTTCAATGACATTGATCCCCAATGCTTTCAGATCACTCAACCGAGGAATGATCGCTGTAAATGTGCCTTCGGGG
This sequence comes from Spirulina sp. CCNP1310, assembly GCF_034932185.1. Lineage (NCBI taxonomy): Bacteria > Bacillati > Cyanobacteriota > Cyanophyceae > Spirulinales > Spirulinaceae > Spirulina > Spirulina sp. CCNP1310. The sequence goes on from NZ_JAYGHW010000101.1 coordinate 11,798, forward strand.
GTGAATGTGCCGACATGAAGTTCATAGATAATGTATTCCCCTAAGGGATAGTTTTGCCAAGCTTGATCCTGCCAAGCCCAAGCCTGATCGACCACTTGGGAGGGGCCGTGTACGCCGTCGGGCTGGGCATGGGCGGCGGGGTCGGGCCGCTCTAGGTCGCCATTGAGTTGATAAACGTACTTTGTGCCGGGAGGGACGTTCTCAACGGTGGTTTCCCAGTAGCCCTGCTCCGTGGGGGTGAGGGAAATGAGGCGATCTTCTGGTTCTAGGAGATGCACCGCGAGGCGATCGCACTGGGGGCCCCAAACCCGAAAGCAACAACGGTTTGCGCCTTGATACCAACTACCGATAGTCATGATCAATCCCCAAATTTTGCATTTGCTGAGTTACCAGCGATTGTGCCACATTCTCGATAAGAACAATAATACTCTATTTTCTGAGATTGGGAAAATCGCTCCATCAAGGTGCTTGGCCCGGAGTGGTACGGCAGCGGCGGATGATTGGGGATGATGTCTCTACACCATACCTATCTCATCGATCCCGATGGCATTTGGCAAGAAATCTTTTTTGGGGTACGTCCCGCCATCCATAGCCGTGAAGTGCTTGCGCGTTTAGATCAATTACAAGGCTCTGGGACGGGAGTATAATTTTGGGGATGTGGTTTTAATGTGGGTGTCCAGATGTCGGTGCAGACTTCTCTCGGGGCGATCGCCCAAGCTTTTGCCAAGCATGATAATGCCTTACGCCTGCGTAAGCTGGTTTTTTGTGCCTGTACCCAACGATGGGAGAGCGATCGCACCCGCTTAGAAGCACAACCCTGGCCCCAACTGCTTCAAGACCTCTATTATCGCTATCCCAACCCAGAAGCCTTGGGGGATGCCATCTTTGGGGTGGTGAAGCAACTCAATCGTCAGGGCGAATATTCCCGCCTGGCTCAGATGATTCTCGATCAACTCACCCCCGTTTATGGCGAGGAAGCGGCGGAAGATACCCAATTCTTGCCAGACCAGACCCAATTTCTCCCAGAGCAAACCCAATTCTTCGCCCCCACTCCTCCCCACCTCGATCCCGATAACCCTGATACCCCCACGCTCCTGACCATTGCCCAAACCCTCAACGCCACGGATCAAAATCTACGCATTCGTAAACTGCTCTGGTGTTTACGGGAAAATCGTTGGGAAAACGATCCGCAAACGCTTCTGCATTTGGATCTAGCAACCTTAATGAGTGATTTACACCGGGAATATCCGACCCGTGATGATTTCCAGCAAGCCCTAGAGCAAGTGGTGGGCAACCTGAGCCGTCGTCGGGAATATGAGGCGATCGCCGCCACCATTTTAGAAATCATTAACCCCCTGTACCATGCCGTTTTCTCCCCTGATCCCAACCTAGGGGATGAACTGCCGCCCATCGTGATGGTGATTGAGCAAACCCCTGCCGCCACGACGCTCCAATCCTTAGAAACGGAAGTCTATTTGCAAACGGTTATTTCGCCGCCGGATTTGTCGGAATTCCCCTCCCTGGATTTTCTCAAATCCGACACCCCTACCACCACAGAATACGATCTCAAAACCAGTACGAACTTTACCCCCGCCAAACCCCCGCCGCAGTTACAGTCTCCAGCGGTGAAATTGCCCGACTATGACCGTTACGGAGTTCGGTTAGCGGTGATGAAATATGCCAATCCGCTGCGGGCGAAAATCCTGGCTTTTTCGATTTTGAACCACAACTTTGCCACCGATAGCCATGAGTGGTCAAGCCTCCGCACCCAACCCTTTGATGATCTGTTACGGTTGCTCCACGAGGAATATTCCACCTGGGATCAACTGGTGGAACAACTCACCACAACGGCGGCGGAATTGGAAGCTCCGGCTGAAAGTATCCAAGCGGCAGAGGCGATCGCCAAAGCCATGAAACCCTATTATCTCCCCAGTTTTAAGTGAACCTATGAATGCTCAACAACTGTGCGATCGCTACGCCGCTGGTGAAACGGAATTTGTGGCCGCTCCTTTAGGGGGGTTTAATCTCGCAGGGGCCGATCTGATTGGTATTAACCTCACCCGAGCCGACCTCCACAGCGCCAGCCTCATGTTTGCCTACCTCAGTCGCGCCAAACTGGCTAAAGCAAATCTGAGCGGGGCCAAACTCAGCGGGGCCAACCTCAATCAAGCCCTGCTCACCGGAGCCAACCTCCACAACGCCGACCTCCATGGCGCAAGCCTCCAGGGGGCGGATCTGCGCAGTGCCAACATCACCCTCGCCACGTTGTTAGATGCCAATCTCATTGAAGCGGATTTGCGGGGAACCAACCTCAGCGGCGCAAACCTTACTGGGGCCTGTCTACGGGGCGCAAACCTCCGGGAAGAAAAACGCACCTATAGCTCCAGCTTGACAGGGGCAATTCTCTGCAATGTCGATCTCCAGGGGGCAAACCTGAAGGGTGCCGATTTACCCAAGGCCAATATGAGCGGGGCCAATTTGCGGGAGGTGAATTTTCGCAATGCCGATCTAAGTGGGGCAGATTTGAGTGGGGCGGATTTGAGCGGCGCGTTCCTCTCCGAAGCAAATTTAAGCGGCGTTAACTTTGCCGAAGCCATTCTCACTGGGGCAAAAATGGAGCGGGTGCTGATGACGGAAGCGGATCTCACGAAGGCAGATCTCGCGGGGGCGTTGCTCATTGATGCCCGGATGGCTAAAACCCAATTGGTGGGCGCTAATTTAAGCGGCGTGCGTCTCAACCGCGCCGATCTCAGCCGCGCCAACCTCAAAAATGCCAACCTCACCGAAGCAGAAATGATTGAAACCTACTGCGCCCGCACCGATATGACGGGGGTGAATTTAACCAATGCCAATTTAGTCCGGGCGGAATTGAGCACGGCGATCCTCACCTGGGTGGAATGGCGGGGGGCAACGATGCCCGATGGCAGCGAGTACCGGGATTGATTTGCCCTTGATCCATTGTCGGGGCGAAAAATTTTTCGCCCCTGCGCCGGTCTTCTCTCGATCCTCGAATTCTGTGGGAGAATGAAGGGGCGTAACTTCTAGGAATGAAGCAGTTTTAAACTTTATGGCCAGTAAAATTAAACGCGGTTCCCTGGTGCGGGCGGTGCGGGAAGCTTTAGCGAATAGTGTGGAGATTACCGCCAGTGATGCCCGGCTTCCGGCTTATTTGTTTGAAAGTAAGGGGGAAGTGGTGGAAATTGACGGAGATTATGCCTTTGTGAAGTTTTATGTGCCGACCCCTGCGATGTGGTTGCGCCTGGATCAATTAGAGGCGGCGGATTAAGATGCCCCCTCAAACCCCAAGGGTAGCGGTGATTGGTGCGGGCCGGGTGGGCAGCACCTTAGCCCAGCGGTTGGTGGAGCAGCATATTGCTGATGTGGTGTTGTTGGATGTGGTGGCGGGGTTGCCTCAGGCGATCGCCCTTGACCTCATGCAGGCCCAAGGCCTAGAAAACCATGCCTACACCCTCACCGGAACCAATGATTATGCCGATACCGCCGGAGCCGATCTGGTGGTGATCACCGCAGGCTTTCCCCGCCGACCGGGGATGAGTCGGGGCGATCTCCTCGCCAGTAATACGCAAATTGTCGCGAAGGCGGCCCGGGAGGCGATCGCCCATTCCCCCGATGCAGTGTTATTAATCGTCACCAACCCCCTGGATGTGATGACCTATATCGCCTGGCAGGTGACAGGATTGCCCCCCCAGCGGGTGATCGGCATGGCAGGCGTACTCGATTCCGCAAGGTTGCAATATTTTATCGCCCAAGCTTTGGGGGTAGCGGTGGCAGATGTGCAAACCATGGTCTTAGGGGGCCATGGCGATTTAATGCTCCCCTTGCCCCGCTATTGCACCGTTGAAGGCGTACCCCTCACGGATTTGCTCACCCCTGAACAAATTGCCCCCCTCGTCGATCACACCCGCAACGCAGGCGCAGAACTGGTCAAACTCTATCAAACCGGCAGCGCCTTCTATGCCCCCGCCGCCGCCATCACGCTCATGGTGCGAGCCATGGTACAGGGCCGCACCCGCCAACTGCCAGCAGCGGCCTACCTCCAGGGGGAATATGGCATCCATGATCTCTTTATGGGAGTTCCCTGCCGGATTAATGGCGGCGGCGTGGAGAAGGTATTGGAATTAGCGTTAAATGAAACGGAGTTAGGGGCATTGCAAGCTTCGGCGCGATTCGTGCGATCGATGGTCGAAGAGGCGATCGGCCACAGCGCACCCATCACCACCCTCTAACGCCAAGAACCCGACCCTATCGTTCAACAGTCCCGCTCTCCCTGGGAAAAAAAGTTGAGCCTAGGGAAATTTGAGCAAACTTAATCATTTTTTAACCCAAAGGGACGCAACTTGATAAAGTGAAGGCTAACCTTTGCCCTCAAACACCCGGAGTTAAAACCCATGAGTGAACGCCCCATTATCCTCGGCATTGTTGGCGACAGTGCCGCCGGTAAAACCACCCTCACCCGTGGGATTGCCCAAATCCTCGGCGAAGATAACGTCACCATCATTTGCACCGATGATTACCACCGCTACGATCGCAAACAACGGGCAGAACTAGGCATCTCTGCATTAGCCCCCGATTGCAACTATCTCGATATTATTCAACAGCACCTCGGCCTGTTGCGTACCGGCCAAGCGATCCTCAAACCGATCTACAACCACGATACCGGGATGTTTGATCCTCCGGAATATATCGAACCCCGTAAATTTGTGATTGTCGAGGGCCTTTTAGGCTATTCCACCCGGACGATGTGTACGAGTTACGATGTCAAGGTCTATCTTGCCCCTCCGGAAGATCTGCGCAAAACCTGGAAAATCAAACGGGACACCCGCAAACGGGGCTACACCGAAGCCGCCGTCCTCGATCAACTGGAAAAACGAGAACCGGATTCCGAGGCCTATATTCGTCCCCAACGGAAATGGGCTGATGTGGTGGTTTCTTTTTATCCCCCCACCGATGGTTCCAATGTTGATGATCTGTTGTTAAATGTGCGTTTAGTGTTGCGGCCGACGATTCCCCACCCGGATTTTACGGAAATTCTCAATTCCCAAGGCAATCATTTAGGGGATGCCATCCGCCTCGAATTGGATCGGGATATGGGTAAACCGGTGGATGTCTTGGAAATTGACGGCCATGCCACAGTGGATCAAGTCCATGAATTGGAGCGTTTACTCTGTGCAGATGTACCCTATTTGGGGCAGTTTTGCAGCTTAGAAGGCAATGAAGACATTGGTAAATTAGTCGGCACAACGGGGGAAATTCTCCAAAGTTATCCCCTGGCGTTAACACAACTCTTAATTACTTACCATATGCTCAAAGCTTTGCGCGTCAACGTCTAACCGATTCATATTTCCCCGCAATCTAGACTAAAGTTAGCTCAATTCGTCCTGCTCACTTTAGTCTCTTTCTTTTGCCAGCGATCGCAATTGTAGGGTGCGTCAGAGCGATTAACCCAGGATGTAGAAGAGTAGCATAACGACTGACTGGATCAGATCATGAAGTAGGGGCGAAAAATTTTTCGCCCCCATGACCATCAATTTTACAACCGAATTTCAGATTAACGGCTGACGCACAATCTTAATTCAGACATTTTTCCAATTTTCTCCTCCTCTAATCCTGATTTAAACCAAGCCGCTTACAAGCATCAAAGGCCGCCTGCTGTTCAGCCTGTTTTTTAGTTTTGCCCTGTGCTTTCCCATACTGTTTATTCCCAACCATAACAGTTGCTATGAAGATTGGGCTATGGGGCAATCCCGATTTAACCACCTCATAGTTTGGCAAAGATTTTTGTTTGGTTTGTGTCCAATGTTGCAATTTTTGCTTATAGTTTGAACCCTGAGCCATACTATTTTGACGAGAATCTAACGGTGCTGAAAGATCAGCCATCGATTCAATGAATGGAGCCATGAATTTTGTCACAGCCTCTAAACCAGAATCGATGAAATAGGCTCCTAACACCGCTTCAAATGTATCAGCGAGAATTTTTTCATTAGCAGGATTGTTGCCATGTCCCACCTTAACAAATTTTTCGAGGTTCAATATTTTAGCAAACCGTGCTAAATTTAGATTATTCTCAACACTGATTTTCGCTTGGGTCAGTTGTGCTTCACGGTGACGGGGATTTTTTTGGTAAAAGTAATGGGCAATGATTAAACCGATCACGGTATCACCCAAAAATTCTAGGCGTTCATTATCATCATCCACTTGATGAGGATTTTCATAGAAGTAACTGGCATGGGTCAAAGCTAAATCTAGCATCTTCACATTTCTAAACGGAAGCTCTTTGAGCAATGGTGCATAGGCTTCTGTTAATCCTTGATTGTCTGGTACTGGCTCCTGGATAGGCTCGTTGAGACTTTGAGCAATTTGTTTGAAAAGTTCTGTGCATTGCTCTTCTAGTTTGGTGCGAATTTTTAGACGCAAAATATGTGTTAAGCGTTCTATTTTATCCAACGCCCGAAAGGTATCCCGCAGGTCAAAATCATCTTGATGGGCATGGCGATTCCGAATGTGCCGTATTTGGGAAAGCAAGAGCTTGGCTTCTGTTTGATCTTTTTCGTCAATGATTTCTTTGAAGTCATGCCAATATTGCTCAATGGCTGTCAGCAAAAAACAAATGTCTTGGTCTTGGCTCAATTTATTTTTACGACGAATTTCATCAAGTGATTCAGGATCAATTTTGTTAATGACCAGATGATAGAGTTCATCCCGTAGATCGAGTAAGTCTTGATCAATCATTTCCCGATACATCGTCATGGTTTTTACCCCATAGTTCTGTATGATCACTACATTGCGTCTTTTCTGTACTACGCAGGATCTCAGGAGTGAATCCCGTAAAGGGGCTGTGGGGAAAACCGAATCAGCGCTAGGATTGTTCGACAATCACTTCAGTGATGAGTACATTTATACAAAATCTCACTCTTCAAATGAATCTTCAATATTTTTTCTGAGTTCTTTATCCGGAGGGCGCTTTTTAAATTGCTCATGATTGTAAATCCATAATGGTTTAACAATACGGTCAATTTCATTAACTAAATAAATTAGGCGAACCTGTCCTGAAGCTCCTTTTCCTATCTTGATCGTAAGCTTATGAAATGTCCATTGCTTAGAAATCCTAGTTCCTCTCGGTAATGGTTCATCTCTGGAATTACTTGGATAAGGATTATTTAATAATCCCCAAATAACTTCACTAATAATAACATTGAAATTTTTATCATAGGCTTTGCTTTTAACTAATTTTTTAAGTGTTCTTGCAAATTCATTTGTCTGCTCAAGAGAGAATTGAGGTGATCCAGGCATTGACATCTTCCTTTTTCATGTATTTGGGGGGATTCGTTGGTTGCTCAAAAGCTTGATCAAGAAGGTGAGCAAGATATCTTTGATAATCAGGATGATTGCGTTCAATCTCGTCCAATTTTTGATGACCCAGTAACTTCATGTCTTCAATGGCAATAGGCTCTGTAGAGCGTGCCTGAGCAGGAAGACCTTTGCGTGCTTTTTTCCAAGGAAACTCAACATGGGTCATGCCACTTAAATAATAAGCATGGTGTTGACCAAAGTAATCCCAAACTTCTTCTAGTAAATCTTGACAAGCATCGGGAATCTTAGCAAGACGATCTTGTTTTGGGATAGGTAGCTGTTTAGCTTCAAACTCTGAATAGAAATGATAAGCTGCTGGGCAAACCGGCCCATATCGCCAAGCTTGAATTTCTTCTTCAAATAAACATTCATCAAACAAAGCAAGATGCAAGCTTTGGGCATAATACAAAAGCTTTTGCAGTTTCATATTCGTCATTTGCTCTTCTTGCCCATCTTCATAGGCTTTAATAATGAAGAATTGAGCAAAATCTAAACAATTAGACATCGCGTTGCCTCCTAGGGGTTGTGATTTGAACCACCTCCTCTATTTTAACCCAGGGGTGAGGGCGAAAGATTTTTGTGCCTCCGGCAGGCTTACGCCAACGCCCCTACGTTTAGCGAGGCGGGATCACTCCGTTAAGACCCAGGTGTCTTTGCTGCCGCCACCTTGGGAAGAATTCACCACGAGGGAACCCTTGCGGAGGGCAACCCGCGTTAAACCACCGGGGTGGACGTGGATTTCGTCGCCTCGATGGAGAATGTAGGGCCGTAAATCTACATGACGACCTTCGATCTGATCCTCGATTAATGTTGGCACGCGGGATAAACAGAGGGTGGGTTGGGCAATATAGTTGCGAGGATTGGCGCGGATTTTGTCCGCAAATTCTGCCCGCTCCTGCGGTGTGGCTTGGGTTCCTACCAACATCCCATAGCCCCCTGCTTCATTGGCTGCTTTCACGACTAACTGATCCAAATGGTCTAATACATACTGCCGATCGCTATCTCGCCAACAGAGATAGGTGGGGACACTGGCTAAAATTGGCTCCTCTGCTAGGTAATAGCGGATCATCTCTGGCACATAGGCATACACCACTTTGTCATCGGCTACCCCGGTTCCTGGTGCATTGGCCAAGGCCACGCGCCCGGCTCGGTATACTGCCATTAACCCTGGTACACCTAAGAGGGAATCGGTCCGGAAAACTTGGGGGTCTAAAAAGGCATCATCGAGACGACGGTAGAGGACATCTACACGGCGTAACCCTTTGGTGGTGCGCATTTGCAGATAACCATCGACGACGATGAGATCCCGACCTTCCACCAACTCCACTCCCATCTGTTGGGCGAGGAAGGAATGCTCGTAGTAGGCAGAGTTGAAAATGCCGGGGGTGAGTACCGCCACTGTCGGATTCGGTAATTGGGGCGGGGCGAGATTCAGGAGCGTTTCCAGTAATTGGCTGGGGTAATCATCCACAGGTTGAACGGCCATGGTTTGGAAAATATTCGGGAATGTGCTTTTCATCACCCGGCGATTTTCTAAGACATAGGAGACCCCGGAGGGAACCCGAAGATTGTCTTCGAGGACGTACCATTCTCCGGTGTGATCGCGCACCAGATCCGTCCCCGTAATATGACACCAAACGTTTTGGGGCGGCTTCAACCCTTGGCAGGGGGGGAGAAAACCGGGGGCAGAGGCGATGATTTCGCGGGGAATTTTGCCATCCGCCAAAATCTGCTGAGGGCCATAAATATCAGCAATAAACAAATTTAAGGCTTGAATCCGTTGTTTTAAGCCCTTGGCTAACCAATCCCAATCCTGAGCCGCAATGATCCGGGGCAGAATATCAAAGGGAAACACCCGCTCTACCCCTTGATTGTCGCTGTAGACATTGAACGTCACCCCTAGTTTAAACAGGGCCACTTGCGCTGTTTTCTGATATTGCTGCAACTCAGCGGGACTGAGATGGCTCATCCAGTCGATCAGCGGCGCAGCACTGGGGCGGGGCTTGCCCATTGCCTCAAACAGTTCATCGTAAAAGCTCTCGGCTTGGGGATTGTAGTTTTCCATCGCGCTACGGGGGCAAAAGGGGTATTTTTTAGTCTAGCTTTGGGGAAAGGGGGTAGGGGTTTTGTAGCGCAGGTTACGGTTGGGTGAATTGGCGGAGCCATCGGAAAGGGCTACCCCCGCCATAAAATGATAGGATTACATCTGCTATCGAGGTAAGTGAAGGTTAGGGCATGGCCGAAACATTATTTTTTAACGCGCTGCGGGAAGCCACCGATGAGGAAATGGCACGGGACCAAACCGTAATGGTTCTGGGGGAAGATGTGGGCCAATACGGTGGCTCCTATAAGGTGACGAAGGGCCTCTATGAGAAATACGGTGAATTGCGGGTCTTAGATACTCCCATCGCTGAAAATAGCTTTACGGGGATGGCTGTGGGGGCAGCGATGACCGGTCTGCGGCCCATCATCGAAGGGATGAATATGGGGTTTTTACTCCTGGCCTTTAACCAAATTGCCAACAATGCCGGGATGCTCCGCTATACCTCCGGGGGCAACTTTAAGATTCCGGTGGTGATTCGTGGCCCTGGGGGGGTGGGGCGACAACTGGGGGCGGAACATTCCCAACGGTTAGAGGCTTATTTCCATGCTGTACCGGGGTTGAAAATTGTCGCCTGCTCTACGCCCTATAATGCGAAGGGGTTGCTCAAGGCGGCGATTCGGGATGATAATCCGGTGCTGTTTTTTGAGCACGTTCTGCTCTATAACCTCAAGGAAAACCTGCCGGATCATGATTATATTTGCCCCCTGGATCAGGCGGAAGTGGTGCGGCCGGGTCAAGATGTGACGATTCTCACCTATTCGAGGATGCGCCACCATTGCACCCAGGCGATGAAGCTGATCGAAAAAGAGGGCCTCGGTTATGATCCTGAAATTATTGATTTAATTTCTCTGAAGCCCTTTGATATGGAGGCGATCGCCGCCTCGGTGCGCAAAACCCATAAGGTGATCATCGTTGAAGAATGTATGAAAACTGGGGGGGTTGCCGCTGAATTAAGTGCGTTGATCACGGAAGAATTGTTTGATGAACTGGACGCGCCCGTGTTGCGGATGTCCTCCCAGGATATCCCCACCCCCTATAACGGGATGCTGGAGCATTTGACGATTATCCAACCGCCGCAAATTGTTGCAGCGGTGCAAAAAATGATGACAGCCCAGGTTTAGGTTTAAATTATGCAAAAACATAGTCTCACCTTTGCCACAATTATGGGCTTGGTGTTGGCGGCGATCGCCCTCTTGATTGTCCTACCCCTCAATCAAGGTCTTGACCTCAAAGGCGGGGCGCGGCTGACGCTCCAGGTCATGCCGACGGAAGAAGTCACGACGATTACCCCAGAAAACTTGGCCGATGCCAAGCAGGTGATTGAGAACCGGGTCAATGGTTTGGGGGTGTCTGAACCCCTGATCCAAACCGTCAACCCCGATAAAATTGTTGTGCAATTGCCAGGGGTGACAGATCCGGAGCAGGCCGAACAGGTACTAGGGGAGACGGCGCAATTGGAATTCCGCGCCCAAAAACCGGGGAGTGAGGCCCAGTTACAGATTGAATCCCAACTGGAGGCGATCGCCCGCGTCGAACTCGAAGATGTTGCCAATGATCCCGCCCACACCCCCGAACAGTTAGCCGCCGCCCAGCAAAAACTCCGCGATGCTCAACTCGCTGTCGTCGATCTTTTTGAAAAAAGCGAACTCACCGGCAAATACCTCACCAACGCCGTCGCCGCCCCCTTAAGCACCAGCGGCGAGCAATGGCAGGTAGAACTGGCCTTTGATGAAACCGGCGGCCAACTTTTTGCCGAACTCACCCGTTCTGTAGCGGGTACAGGTCGGGGCTTGGGGATTTTCCTTGATAACATCTTAATCAGCGCCCCCCGCGTTGATGCCCAATATGGAACCACCGGAATCACCGGGGGCCGAGCCTCAGTAAGTGGTAGCTTTGACCTAGAGGGAGCCACAAACCTCGCGATTCAACTGCGGGGTGGGGCCTTACCCTTCCCGGTGGAACTCGTGGAAAACCGCACCGTGGGCGCAACCTTGGGGCGAGATAGCGTCAACCGCAGCTTGATCGCAGGGATTTCCGGCCTTGTCTTGGTGTTGGTGTTCATGGTGGTCTATTACCGTTTGCCCGGAGCCTTAGCCGATGTTGCCCTGGTCATTTATGCCATCCTCACCCTCGCCTGCTATACCTTGGTGGGCGTGACACTAACGCTACCAGGAATTGCCGGGTTTATCCTCAGTATCGGCATGGCAGTGGATGCCAATGTGCTGATTTTTGAGCGGACGCGGGAGGAATTACGAGCAGGGAAAACCCTTTATCGTTCCGTAGAATCGGGTTTTTATCGCGCCTTCTCCAGCATTCTTGATAGTAACGTCACCACATTAATCGCCTGTGGGGCCTTATTCTGGTTGGGATCAGGGTTAGTGAAGGGATTTGCCCTGACATTGGCCATCGGTGTGGGGGTGAGTATGTTCACCGCCTTAACCTGTAGCCGGACGCTGCTCCTCCTCGTCGTTTTGGGGGTTCCGGGGGTACGGCAACGGCCGGAACTGTTCTGCCCCAATTTGCCCCCTGTGGCCGTTAACCCTGAATAATGCGAGATAAAGCAATGCGATTGAATATTATCCAGCAAGAACGGCTCTGGTGGGGGATTTCCTTGGGGGCGATCGCCCTCAGTCTCATCGCCATGGCCGTTTCCTTTCAACAACTGGGCGCTCCCATTCGTCCCGGCCTCGATTTTGTCGGGGGGACAAGGCTACAACTGAGTCTGGAATGTGCCGCCACCGAAACCTGCACCGAAGCCATCAGCCCCGCCAATGTGCGTAACATTCTCACCCCCCTAGGGTTAGAAGGCAGTTCTATCCAAGTGGTGGAAGACTACACCCTTTCCGTCCGCACCAAAACCTTAACCGTGGAGGAGCGTACCCAACTCACCGAACGCCTCAGTGCTGAAATTGGCGATTTTGACCCCGCCACAGTACAAATTGACACCGTAGGCCCCACCATTGGCGAGGAATTACTCACCGCCGGGGTGCAAGCCCTCCTTGCCTCATTTTTCGGCATTGTCGTCTACCTCAGTTTTCGCTTTCGCTTTGACTATGCCGTTTTTGCGATCGTGGCGTTAGTGCATGATGTGATCATTACCGCTGGGGCCTTTGCCCTGCTGGGATTAACGGTAGGCACAGAAATTGATAGTCTTTTCCTCGTTGCGCTTCTGACGATCATCGGGTTTTCCGTCAATGACACCGTGGTAATTTATGACCGCATTCGGGAAACATTGGAAGCCAGTGAACCTGGAACCTCCATTGATACCGTCGTCGATGATGCGGTGAATCAAACCCTCACCCGTTCGATTAATACCAGTCTGACCACGATTTTGCCGCTGTTGGGGATCTTCTTTTTTGGCGGGGATACGCTGCGAGATTTCGCCCTTGCCTTGATTATTGGTTTTCTCGCTGGGGTTTATTCCAGTATTTTTATTGCCAGTACGATGCTGGCTTGGTGGCGCAAACGACAGGAAAAAACGGTTCCTCTGGCGGCCTCTGCGGCTAACTTTTCCGATGAAACCTAAACGCTCATGCCCGATGATTCCCCACTGGATATAAAAATCGAGCGGCTCCACCGGCTGACGGTCTATGGGCGCTGGTTGGCGGTGGGGGTCGCATGGCTGGTGCTGGCTCCCCCGGCATTGTGGGCGATGCGGGAACAAATTTCTCTGTTGCGGGAGTATTTCACTTGGGCGGGTCTGCGCTATGGTTTGGCGTTTCACCCCTGGAGTGCGATCGCCCTCGCCTTCTGTATTGGCTTTACCACCAGTGTCCTGGTGTGGCAAAGTCGGAATATTCTTTTTGGCCTCCCCCAACGGGAGCGGCAGCGTTTAATCCATCAACTCATGGCCATTGAACGCCAGGGGGAAAAACATCCCTTAGCGCGATGGTTTCCCCCCGAATAACCTCACGAATTCCCCGATGAAACCCACATTTAAAACCGCCCAAGCCTGGGAACAAGCCCAAACCTTAATGCAACCCACCTTAATCCGCGTTGTCGATCACCTCCGGCAACGCCTGGATGCTTCTAACTGGCAGGGGGATTATGAAGAAGTGGAGGAACCGTTCCCGGGGTTTCAATTGCGCCTCACCCAAGGGGACAGCGTTCATGTTTTAAATCTGTGGGATCTTTGTTTTCAAGTTTGCTTTGTTGATTATCCGACGATAGATCTGGAGTTTGATCCCTTGGTGGATATCGATACCCAGTTATTGGATGGGGCGGGGGAGGTGGAATGGGAGGTTTTAGATCAGAAAGTGCGGGCGGTTTTAGCGGCGGTGTTTGCGGGGTTGGAGGAGGTTTCCCCGTCCTGACCCCTGATCCGCTAAAATATTAAGAAATCTATAGTTTTTTTGCCCCTCCTTGAGGTCAACCATGTCTCTTCCCATTCGCAACGTCGCCATCATCGCCCACGTCGATCACGGCAAAACCACCCTCGTTGATGCCCTGCTCAAACAATCCGGAATTTTCCGGGAAGGCGAAGATGTCCCCATTTGCGTCATGGACTCCAACGACCTCGAACGGGAACGGGGGATCACGATTCTCTCTAAAAACACCGCCGTTCGCTACAAAGAAACCCTGATCAACATTGTGGACACCCCCGGCCACGCCGACTTTGGCGGGGAAGTGGAGCGGGTGCTAGGGATGGTGGATGGTTGCATCCTAATTGTTGATGCCAACGAAGGCCCCATGCCCCAAACCCGGTTTGTCCTCAAAAAGGCTTTAGAAAAAGGCCTGCGCCCGATCCTCGTCGTTAACAAAATCGATCGCCCTAACGCTGACCCCGATGTAGCCGTTGATAAAGTTTTCGATCTGTTTGTGGAATTGGGGGCCGATGATGATCAATGCGACTTCACCACCCTCTACGCTTCGGGCTTAGATGGCTATGCCAAGCCCACCTTGGCCGAAGAAGGCAAGGATATGGAGCCGTTGTTTAATGCCATTCTTCAGCACGTCCCGCCCCCGGCCGGTGATCCTGAAAAGCCGCTGCAATTGCAAGTCACCACATTAGATTATTCGGAATATTTAGGCCGGATCGTCATTGGCCGCATCCACAACGGCAAAATTTTCGCTGGTCAGCAAGCCGCCCTCTATAAAGACGATGGCAGCATCGTCAAAATGAAGGTGAGCAAACTCCTGGGGTTTGAAGGCTTGGCACGGGTGGAAATCCCCGAATCCTCCGCCGGGAATATCGTTGCGGTGGCGGGGTTTGCCGATGCCAATATTGGCGAAACGATCACCTGCCCCGATAACCCCCAAGCTTTGCCCCTGATCAATGTGGATGAACCCACATTGCAGATGAATTTCTCCATCAACGATTCCCCCTTTGCGGGCCAAGAAGGCAAGTTTGTCACTTCTCGGCAATTGCGCGATCGCCTCTACCGCGAACTCGAAACCAACGTCGCCCTCCGGGTCGAAGAAACCGATTCCCCCGATAAATTTGCGGTTTCCGGTCGGGGGGAACTGCATTTAGGGATTCTGATTGAAACGATGCGCCGGGAAGGTTATGAATTCCAAGTGTCCCAGCCCCAGGTGATTTATCGCGAAATCAGCGGCCAACCCTGCGAACCCTTTGAATACCTCGTTTTGGATGTGCCAGAAAATGCCGTCGGTAGCTGTATTGAGCGGCTGGGGCAACGCAAAGGCGAAATGCAAGATATGCAAGTGGGGGCCAATGGCCGCACCCAGTTGGAGTTTGTGATTCCAGCGCGGGGGCTGATTGGCTTCCGAGGGGAATTTATCCGCCTCAGCCGGGGGGAAGGGATCATGAACCACAGCTTTTTAGAATATCGCCCGATTGTGGCTGAGTTGGAAACCCGGTATAACGGCGTGATCATTGCCTTTGAAGAGGGGACAGCGACGTTCTACTCCCTCAAAAACGCCGAAGATCGCGGCGTGTTCTTCATTGAACCCGGCACAAAGGTTTATAAGGGCATGATCATCGGCGAACACAACCGCCCCCAAAACCTCGATCTGAATATCTGCAAAGCCAAACAACTGACGAACCACCGCGCCGCTGGTGGGGATGAATTGGTGCAACTTCAGACCCCCATTGAAATGAGTCTAGAGCGGGCTTTGGAATATATTGGCCCGGGTGAACTGGTGGAAGTCACACCGCAATCGATTCGCCTGCGGAAAATTGACAGCAAGAAACTGGCAAAACGCTGATCCTGTAAGGGGTTGTGATATGGTGGGAGGGCAAAACAGGCTGCTCTCCCTCTGACAATGCCGAATCTAACCCCTATACTGGAAGTATTGAAGTATTCATGATTTGGCATTAGGGTGCTGGAGTTAAATCGGGCTAGGTAAGGGTGTGTTCAAGCCTTGCCGAGCGACTTTGAAACACGCAGTTGGTCATTCCCTAACCATGTCATCATTATCCCTTTCCACCGATCTTGATTTGATCAAAAGCCTGGATCCCAGTGCGATGGATCAAATCCTCTTTTATTTGGCCTTTAGTGCGATGCGCACCAGTGGCCACCGCCATGGTGCGTTTCTCGATGCGGCAGCGACGGCGGCTAAATGTGCGATTTACACCACCTATGTTGAACAGGGTGAGAATATCCGCATGACGGGGCATCTCCATCATATTGAGCCGAAGCGGGTCAAGGTGATTGTGGAGGAGATTCGCGAAGCGTTGACGAAGGGCAAGTTATTAAAGATGCTGGGTTCCCAAGAACCCCGCTATCTCATCCAGTTCCCCTATGTATGGTTGGAGAAATATCCTTGGCAGGGGGGGCAAGCTGGGTTAGCCCACGCATCGCGCTTAGTGCAAACCAATTTGACCAGTGAGCAAAAGCACTACATTGAAGAAAAATTGCCGGCGGATATCCCCAATGCTCAACTGATTAATTCGTTTCAGTTTTTTGAATTAATTGAGTTTTTACATTTGCGATCGCAGGAAGACCTCCCCCCGGAACGACAAATGCCCATGAGTGAGGCGCTGGGCGAACATATTAAACGGCGGCTGATCTATTCGGGGACGGTGATGCGGGTGGATAATCCTTGGGGTCTGCCTTTTTATGCGCTGTTGCGGCCCACCTATTCTCCTTCTGGTTCTGAGGAGCGGGCCTATACGGTGGTGGAGGATACGGCGCGATTTTTCCGGCTGATGCGGGATTGGGCGGAGGAGAAGCCGCCAGTGATGCGGTTGTTGGAGGAGTTAGATATTCCTGAGGCGGATCTACCAGCGGCCAAGGCTGAACTGGATCAGGTGATCCGCGCCTGGGCGGATAAATATCACCGTCAGGGTAGCCCGACGATGATTTTACAGATGGTCTTCGGCAATAAGGAGGAGTGATCCCCCCTGCCCCCCTTAATAAGGGGGGTTCAAGAGTACACCCCCTTTTTAAGGGGGTCGGCGTAGCTGGGGGATCGTGCAGCCTCAATTTGAAACGGAATCCCCCTGCCCCCCTAAGCTCCTGCGGGGATGCGCCTTCGGCGTAGAAAAAGGGGGGTTCAAAGGTACACCCTCTTAATTAAGGGGGGTTTTCCTAGGCAGAGCCAAGTAACAAGGTTGAAGTAGGGGCGAAAAATTTTTCGCCCCCAAGCCAATTAATCGGATCAAGGGAGAGCATCACAGCAGGGTCGGATCAATGCCGAGTTCTTGGAGTTTTTGGGCGAGGCGATCGCGCTCTACCTGCAACTGATCCCGTTCTGCTTTAACCTGATCCCGTTCCTGAGCAAATTCCTCTAAAGTCTTGAACGGCTCACCATTGGGATAGAAAACCGCTAAACCGTCCTCAAACATGGCAAAGCGAATTTGCAGGAGGGGGGAAACCCAGGGCAAATTGAGTTCTGTCACCCAATGCCAATCATTTTCAACCTGGATCAAACCCCAGAAGTTCCGGGCTTGGGGATCATAAAAATACATCTCCCGTACACCGTATTGCTGATAAAAACGCTCCTTTGCCGCCATCTCTGATGGTGTATTGCTTGGAGAGAGAATCTCAAAAACGACTTGAGGGGCGATGTTCTCTTCCTGCCATTGTTTATAGCTGCCCCGATAGCCATCAGGGCGACCCAAGACCACCATGGCATCAGGAGCTTGGCGCGGCACGGTTGGACGGGGTTGATCCGGTGTGGGTTTCACCTCGACGGGATACCAGAGCAAATCTCCCGCCACGAAGGCCACTTGATCTTTTAACAGTCGTTTGAGATTCTCAACAAGTCTGACAATCCATTGATATTGCTCGGTGTTCTCTGCCATGGGTTGACCGTCGGAGTCAGGGTAGAGGGTTTGGGGGGATAAGGGGGCTTGTACCATATTGGCCAACATGGATGAATCTGTGGGCGGATTGGGCATGATGACCCAATGACTACTGTATCGGAAATCTGTTTGTGGTATGGACAGCATGGGAGAGGGCGAAAATTTTTGTGCCTCCGGCAGGCTTACGCCAACGCCCCTACTTGATCTCGTGCCATGGCTCTGCCATGGCATGGGCATTGGGCGGCTCTGCCGCCTTCTGGGGCAGGGAGGCAGAGCCTCCTTGGCAGAGCCAAGTAACGAGGGATCGAGGTTTTATTCTCGATGCCAGAGCGTGCCTTCGGGTTTATCCACCAAAACAATCCCCGCTGCTTTGAGTTGATCGCGGATGCGATCGCCCTCGGCAAAATTTTTCGCCTTGCGAGCGGCGGCCCGTTGGGCGATCAGCGTTTCTATGGCTTCATCACTCAATCCTGCGGTACTTTCCGCCTCTGGTTCACCCGCCACTAACCCCAATACTCCCGCCAATTCCACGAGGGTACGCCAACGACCTTCGAGAGCGGGGTTCGGCTCCACCACGCCACCATGGACGAGAATATTCTTCACTTTCCGTAACTCCTTGGCCAGTTCAAACAAGACGGCTAACCCGTTGGGGGTGTTGAGGTCTTGATCCATGGCGGATTGAAAGCGATCGCTCGCCTCCAGATCCCGCGATTGGGGATTCTGCCAAGCTAAATCCGTGGCGAATTCATTCCCCAACTGGAGACCCTCAGTGAGGGTTTGCCAGCCATTTTCCGCTGAGGCGATCGCCTCTGGGGTGAAATCCAACGGCTTACGATAATGGGCTTGCAATACAAACAGCCGCAACACCATCGGATCCGTGGGCCGGTCGAGGAAATCGCGGATTGTGACAAAATTTTGCAACGATTTTGACATCTTATCGCCGCCGATTTTGACCATGCCGTTATGGAGCCAATAGTGGGCCAGGGGGCGATCGCTCGCCCCTTCTGATTGAGCAATTTCGTTTTCATGGTGGGGGAAAATTAGATCCCCCCCCCCGGCATGGATATCAATCGTGTCGCCAAAATGCGATCGCACCATCGCCGAGCATTCAATATGCCACCCCGGCCGCCCCGGCCCCCAAGGGGAATCCCACGCCGGTTCTCCCGGTTTCGCCCCCTTCCACAGCGCAAAATCAAAGGGGTGCTGTTTCTTCTGCTCCTCCGTTCCCACCCGGCCCCCGGCCCCCGCTTGGAGATCCGCCAATTTCCGCCCCGAAAGTTTCCCATATTGGGGGAACCGCTCGACGCTATAGTACACATCCCCCTCAGCGGCGTAGGCAATGCCCCGATCAATCAGGGTTTGGATCAGGGCGTGGATTTGGGGGATATGCTCCGTAACGCGGGGATAGGCATCGGCATCAAGGATATTGAGGCGGCGCATATCGCTGAAATATTCGGCAATGTAGCGATCGCTCACCGCCGCCATGGTGCTGCCATCCTTTTGGGCGCGGTTGAGGATCTTGTCATCAATATCCGTGAAGTTTTGCACATATTCCACTGCATAACCCCGCCAAGTCAGGTAACGGCGCAACACATCCCAAACCATATAGGAGCGGCCATGGCCCAAATGGCAGGCATCGTACACCGTCACGCCACAGCAATAGAATTTCACCTTCCCCGGTTCGAGGGGTGTAAAGGGTTCTTCGGTGCGGGTTTGGGTGTTGTAGAGGGTGAGAGCCATGGGGGAGCGTCCAAGAATAGATCCTTATCCTAAGGGGCGATCGCCGCCTGGGGCAATTCCCCACAGTTAACGAGATTTTAAGAAATGGGGCGATCGCCTTTTTCTTGGGCTAGGCTAGCGGCCAACTGCATTGGAGGAAATTGAATGACCTATCGCATTTTGGCCCTAGATGGGGGTGGTTTTCGAGGGGTGATGTCGGCACAGTTGTTAGTGGCCATTGAAACCGAACTCGCCAAACATGGCAGCACCCTCCATGATTATTTCGATCTTGTCACCGGCACATCCACCGGCTCGATCTTGGCGGCGGGCATTGCCGTGGGCAAAACTGCTCAAGAACTCCTAGGGCTGTACGAAAATTATGGCAAACACATTTTTCCCAACTATATCCGGCAACTCCGAAAAATTACCAACATCACCCGCGCCTTTACCCCCATTGCCCTTTATCCCCACTACCCCGAATGGCCCCTCTCCCCAGAGGACGGCGTAGCAACCGTATTATCAACGGTGTTGGGGGATACGCCCATCAGTGCGTTAAATAAACCCGTGTTGGTGATTCCCGCCTATGATGTTTCCGTGCGGCGCACCCGTTGGTTTTGCAGCAACAACGATGGTTACGGTATGCCCCAATGGTACGATAGCCTCCCCGTCTGGCAATTCTGCGCCTGCTCCTCCTCTGCACCCACCTTTTTCCCTCCCTTTGAATTGACCGTTCCCACGCATTCATATCCCGGTCAGCCGGAAGCGGGGAAAAAGTTACCCTTTATTGATGGCGGCGTGGCGGTGAATAATCCGGCAATGTTGGGGATTGCCCACGCGATGCTGATGCCCTATGAAAAACCCACGGATACGCCTTTAAATTTGCGGGATGTGGCGGTGTTATCCATTGGCACGGGACGGCCCACGGAACCCTATTCCTATAAAGAGGTGAAGGGCTGGGGATCATTGCAATGGGCAACGCGGTTGGGAGATTTATTTATTCCGGCTCCCAATGATGTGACGGCGGCCATTTGTTGGCAGATTATTCGGGCGGAATGTGATGAGAATGCCAAGCGGGTGCTGCGGTTGGAATACAGTTTGAGCAAAGAATTAGCCCCCATTGATAATCCCCATCTTTATCAAGACTATGTAGATTTTGCTCATCAGTATTTAAAGGGAGAAACGGGCCGCAGTAGTGATTTAGCGCGGGTGGGGATGAGTGAAACGGTTACGCCGTTGGAGGCGATCGCCCAATTTATCACCGCCAACCCTCCAGAAGCTACGGCGAGTCAACCCCTCTAGGATCCTGGCTCCAGTCACACAAAAACATAGGGCGGGAAATCTCCCGCCCTTTAAATCATACCCCCAAGGGAATTCGAATCCCTGTCGCCTCCGTGAAAGGGAGGTGTCCTAGGCCTCTAGACGATGGGGGCTTAGTGCGTTTTGGTGTCTCGCGTTGGCTGTGCGTTTTTCCAGAACGTTTTTAACTATAGCGAATAGGTGAGGGGATGTCAAGCCTTGGGCGCAAACTTTTTTAGCGCTGGCCAAAACGCAGTTGGCTTAAGCGGGCTTGGGCTTGGGGATCGAGGCCGCTGAAGAGGAAGCGGCGGGAGGATTGGGTGGGCTGGCGATCGCGATGCACCCGCCGCCGGTTCGCCTGCTGCACATCTAAACCCAATCGCCGGGCCGATAAACATTCAGCGCCGTAGCCGGTGACGGTTTGCTGTTGGGCATAGTCGGAGGTGGCGACGATCAGCCGCAGGGGGGAGGGGTTGCGGTGACGCTGGGCGCAGGTTTTTTCAATGTAGGAATCGGCGGTTTGGGCGTATTCGGTGTAATGGACGGAAAGATGAGCCGTATAGGCTTCGGTATAGGCACGCTCAGGGCGAAAATGGGCATCAAACACCACTTGGGTTTGAAAATCCTGCCAGGCCGCATAGTTGATCAAGAGTTCAATGAGGCGATCGCGGGCCGCCTCAAGGCCATCTTGTTGTTGTAATTGTTGCAAATCGGGCCAAGCCCCGATCATGTTATAGCCATCGACTAACAAACGAGCGAGAAATTGGGGAGTTTTCATGATTTGGGGGCATATTCAAGGGGTGAACAGGGCCGGCTGCCTGTTTCCTCAGTATTGAGAACGCTCACACCGGCCCGACACCGTAACGCACCCACCCATCAAAAACAGGGAGCGATCGCAAGCGTAGCTAGAACCAAAGCGAGACTTGCCATCTCTGCGTTTCCCTAGCCCAACTCAATAATTAAAAAAAGGCAAAGCCAATAATCACAATGTTAACAATGATTTCAAAATATGAACCCCATTCCAGCAAATTTCCCCCTTCCCCCTTCCCCCTTCCCACTTCCCACTTCCCACTTCCCACTGTTCCCCCTTCCCTCATTTCATCAAAACCCGCTTCAACCGCTGCGGATCACCCTGATCAACAATCCGGCCAGTTTCCAACAAAATTGCCCCATCACAATAATCCAACTCATCCAGGCGATGCGTCACCCAAAGGGCGGTGATCCCCCGTTGTTTCACCAATTGCCGCACCTGCTGCACCAGTTCGATCTGGGTATCGGGATCGAGTAACGCCGTGGGTTCATCGAGGATTAACACTTCACAATGGCGGGCGATCGCCCCCGCAATGGCAATCCGCTGCTTTTGCCCCCCACTGAGGGCATAGATGGGGCGGCGTTGAAAATCGAGAAGATTCACCGCCGCCAGGGCTTCCCGCACCCGCCCTAAGACTTCTTGATTCGTGAGTTTTTCCCCCACCAAACCAAAGGCCACATCCGCCCCGACCGTGGGCATCACCAATTGATGATCGGGGTTTTGAAAGACAAACCCCACGGGCGGCTTCACGGTAATGGAACCCGCCTGGGGGGTGAGCAGGCCCGCCAACAGTTTTAAGAGCGTTGATTTGCCGCTGCCGTTCGTGCCTAACAGCATCCAAAATTCCCCCTGAGGGATACTCAGGGAGCAGTGATGCAAAATTGGGGTCTGACGTTGCCAGCTAAAATCTACTTGGTCAACGGCGATCGCCGCTTTGAGGGGATTGGGGAAAGCATCCATCACACGTTAAGCATCCGACGGCTCTAAGCCCAGGAAGCCCGCCACACGGCCAGCAGTACTGGCGGTTTTCTCAGAAAAGGCCACAGCACTAATCTGATCACTGAGTACCGTCACCCGTTTATCCGTTTGCTTCTCACAGGTCAGTTCCACCAAAATGGGGGTCTGGCTCTGCATCGCGTTGCGGATCTCGTGGTACAGCCCTTCGGCGGCTTCTTTTTCCTTCCGTTGCACCGAGATGGGCATGGGGGAGTGTTTGATAATTACGTCGATACTGAACATTCACACAATGGGGGTTTAGGGCTAATCTGTTCTGATTATCAATCATCGACGGGGGTTTTTGGCTTTTGCCGCGTTTCCCTGCCATTTTTCAGAATATGTTTTATTATAACTAACATGAAGAAACGTAAATATTGTTGACGGGTGGGAGGCGATCGCCCCCTATCCTCGCCATTAAATCCTTAATTTACCTACGTTTCAGCACAAAAGAACTACATCCTTAACGGAGATTTCTCATTTATGACCATCGCTGTTGGCAGAACACAGGAGCGAGGCTGGTTTGATTCAGTGGACGACTGGCTCAAACGCGATCGCTTCGTCTTTATTGGTTGGTCTGGTTTACTGCTGTTCCCCTGCGCCTACATGGCTCTGGGGGGCTGGCTCACCGGCACCACCTTCGTCACCTCCTGGTACACCCACGGTTTAGCCTCGAGTTACCTCGAAGGCTGCAACTTTATCACCGTGGCTGTCTCCTCCCCCGCCGATGCCCTCGGTCACTCCCTGTTGTTCCTCTGGGGGCCTGAAGCCCAGTGGAGCTTAACCCATTGGTTCCAAATCGGTGGGCTGTGGAGTTTCGTTGCCCTCCATGGGGCATTCGGCTTAATCGGCTTCATGTTGCGCCAATTTGAAATCGCTCGCCTGGTGGGGATTCGTCCCTACAATGCGATCGCCTTCTCTGGCCCCATCGCCGTCTTCGTCAGCGTCTTCTTAATGTATCCCCTGGGACAATCCAGTTGGTTCTTCGGCCCCAGTTTCGGGGTAGCAGGGA
>NZ_JAYGHW010000102.1:0-29151 GCF_034932185.1 Spirulina sp. CCNP1310
AGTGGGGAGGGGTTTTGGGTTGGGGGGGTGTTTGGGGGGTTTTCGGTGGTGGTTTCGGTGGGGGGGGTGTTTGGGGGGTGGAGGATGGCCGCCGGACAGGGAGGGGTTGCGGAGCAAGTTGGGGCTGTAATCGTGTGGAAGTTTGGGCTTCCGGGACTACGAAGTACACAGTAATCGGTTCATTTGATTTTAATAAGTCTTGAAATGCCGAAACAATGGCTTCATCAATCACTTTTTTTATCATTGCTGGGGTGCCAGGTGGTGTCTCAATGCGAATCCACCCTTCATCTATATCACCATCGCTCAAGGTGCATTGTTGACGCACCGTTACGTCCTGAGGGGATGGAATCTTATCGAGTGCCTGTTGCCAAGTGCTTTGAAGCCGCTGTTGAACAATGGCATTAGAATCAGGTGAGAGGGAAGTGGGGAGTGGGGAGTTAGAGAGAGATGTATTGAGATGAACTTTAGGAACTTGACGAACTTGGGAAACACTGAGGGTCTGAGGATTGGGTTTGGGGGGTTGGGGGACAGTAACAGTTTGGGGCGGGGTGCGGGGTGCGGGGGGTTCAGATCTGAATGGTGCGGGTTGAGGTTGAGGAGTTTGGGGAAGGGTGGGGGTGAGGGCGGTGGGGAGTAGCCCTAGGAGGGCGACCTCTAACCAAAGGCGGGGCTGGGTGGATTGTTTGATCTGGATTTCGCTGGTTTTGAGGGCCTGCTGACTTTGAAGGATTGTGGCGGTTTGCCAATATTGGGCTTCGGCTTTGAGGGCTTCCCAGGTGGGGGCGGTGACGGCGATTAGATCGCTACGTTGGGGGGCGGTTTTGGCGATTAGGAGGTTGAGGTAGAACGTGGTCAGGTTTTGCAACAGGATTAGGGGTTCGCGACCGCGATCCAACAGATGGCGACATTGGGAGATAATTGCTTCAGGATCACCACTGCGGATCGCCTGCATCAATGCGAGCAAATCTTTTTCAGGAACGGCCCCCACCAAATCCCAAACGTTTTCGCTGCGAATTTCCCCATCATTGAGGCTCAGTTGATCCAATAAGCTTTCTGCATCCCGTAGCCCGCCGTTGGCAATTTGCGCCACTAAAGTGAGGGCATCGGGGGCGATCGCAATCCCTTCTATTTTGGCAATTTCCCCCAAATGCCCCACCATCGCATCCAGGGGAATCCGCCGAAAATCAAACCGTTGACAGCGGGAAATAATCGTATTTAAAACCCGTTGAGGGTCGGTTGTGGCGAGGATAAAAACAACACGCGGCGGCGGTTCTTCTAAAGTTTTCAACAGCGCATTAAACGCCGCCACACTGAGCATATGGCATTCGTCGATCGCATACACTTTGTAACGACATTGCACGGGGGCAAATTGCGCCCGTTCAATAATTTCGCGGATATTATCCACGCCGGTATTACTGGCCGCATCAATTTCAATAATATCCATGGCAATGCCACGGGTGATTTCTGTACAGGTTTGGCAATGGCCGCAGGGGGTGGCGGTGGGTTTACCTGCCGTTAAACAATTGAGGGATTTCGCCAAAATCCGCGCTGAGGAGGTTTTCCCCGTTCCCCTTGGGCCGGTGAAAAGATAGGCCGGCGCAATGCGATCGCTCTCCAGGGCATGGGTTAACGTCTGGGCGATCGCCCCCTGCCCCACCAATTCCCCAAAGGTTTGGGGGCGGTATTTATGATGGAGGGGTTCATAGGGCATGGTTCACAACGGGGGATCGCTAGGTCATTATCCCCTAGAAAATTGATCAGTGGAAAACCGAGGCCAAGTAGAGTAATGCTCTTAGCCTAGGATCATTTTAGACTCTTTGTACTATTTAGCCCAGCAATTCGCTGGTATCGCAACCGCCACAATGGCCCCGCACCGTGAGTTCATAGCTCGTCACATCCAAAGCGGGGGGAATTTTGCTCAGGTCGAGGCGATCGCCCAACAAATCCCAAGGCAGATCCACAATCGCCCCGCAGGTTTCACAGACAAAATGGTGATGGGGCTGCACATTGGCATCGTAGCGCGTCACCCCCTCATCTAAAAGCACCTCCCGCACTAGCCCCACCTCCCGCAACACCGTCAACGCCGTGTAAACGCTGGCTTTGGAAGCAATGGGCAACTCCTCATTAATCGCTTCGAGGATTTGGTCTACGGTAGGATGATCGGTGCGATCGAGCAAGTTGCCATAGACCGCAAACCGTTGGGGCGTAATCCGTAGCCCACGGGTTTTGAGGCGATCGCGAATATCTGATACCACTGCTTTAGAAACCATGGCCCTAGGGGTGGGTCTTGCGGCTGCAAGGACAAAAAGACTATCATAGATAGCTCTTATTATAGCCCGTCGATTTTGAATCAGAACAAATCTTAGAATCTCTTTAGATTTTTCTAAGATTTATTCTTAACTCAGATTGGCTCTAAGATAGATCGTCCTCCTGCCATCGGCAGCGAGCGGCCCTCCTTACCCCCAAAAGACAGATCCCAAAGGACTGAGGCCGCTCTCGGAGACATTCCCCTAGCGATTTGGGCAAAGTCTGGGCTAAGATAGCGGGGAAAATTGGCCAAACTTGGGGCTGTGGCTCAGTAGGATAGAGCAAGCGCCTCCTAAGCGCTAGGTCGCCGGTTCAAATCCGGCCAGTCCCGTTCGCTAAACTTCAGTGACTACTCTCCCGGCGTGGGCATCGCCTCCGATGCAACTTTCGCCGCCTTTGTGGTCGCCAACTTCTTCACCTCTTCATCAATAAAAAACATCCCTTGGCCATCAGTGCCAATCAGCTTAATTTTGTCCAGCACACTCTTAAACAAAAATTCCTCTTGGTGCTGCTCGGCTACATACCATTGGAGAAACTGCAAAGTCGAGTAATCCGGCTCGGTGTTAGCAATATGGACTAAATGATTGATTTTTTGGGTGATCACTTGTTCATGGGCATAGATCTTTTCAAAGAGTTCCGTCACTGAATGAAACTGTGTCGGTGGCGCATCTACCGGCCCCAAAACAGCCAAAGAGCCAGTCTCATGAAGATAATTTAACAAACGCCGCATATGCATCATTTCTTCATCGGCGTGCTGATTGAGAAAGAGGGCGCAGCCATCTAAGGCCTTATGAACACACCAAGAACTCATTTGGAGATAGAGATGGGAAGAGTAAATCTCCAAATTAATTTGATGGTTAAGTTGATCGATCATATTTTGGGAAAGCATAGCGACTCCATAAATAGGAATTGTTCTCAATAATCCCCTAGATTTAACCAAAATCTGCTAATTTCATAAACATTTTATGATCTTCCGTAGCCAGGGGGGCGATCGCCCCTCCCCGCCATCCCTGAGGACAGAATCTCTCCTCAGGCTTTACAAGCTTTGGGGCCAACAGGCTAAACTGATAGCCATTCAGGGTTTCCCTCGATCATCATTGCTGCATTTCCGGCTTTAAAACTCCATGGTTTTGAAATTAACCCATCAGCGTCGTTCCGGGGTGAAGACGCATCCGCCTAAACGCCGTGTTTCTTTGCTATGGCTGCCGTTGCTCTGTGGAGCGATGTTCTTGGCCTACAAGCAATTGCAAGTGCGTCTGGCTGAACCCCAAGCCGTTTTTGTGTTGGGGGGGTTAGAGGCGCGGGAAATTTATGCGGCGGAGCTTGCCCAAGAAAACCCTGAGTTAGAGGTGTGGGTTTCTTCCGGCAGTCCGGAGGCCTATGTGAAGGAAGTTTTTGCCGATGCGGGGGTGGAGGGCGATCGCCTCCATCTCAACTACGAAGCCCAAGACACGATCACCAACTTCACAACCCTCGTCGATGATTTGGAAGCGGCAGGCATTGAGAGCGTCTACCTAATCACCTCAGAAAACCATATGCAACGGGCGCGGATCATTGGGGAAGTGGTGTTTGGCAGTCGGGGAATTGTGATTAAGCCCTTGGCGATCGCCGATGGCGGCATTGCCGAAGAAAACCTCACCAAGAGCCTCCTCGACGGCGGCCGCGCCCTCCTCTGGCTCCTAACGGGCAACACGGGTACTAGCTTAAAAAATGAAATTGCCCCACAGTTGCCGTTGTGAGGGGGATAGGGAATTAGGGCTTGTGCCATAGCTCTGCTATGGCATCGCCTGGGGGCGGCTCTACCGCCTGGGGTGCGGTAGGATGAATAACCGGGTCTTTTTTTTCAATCTAGATAGCTGTTATGCTGGTTTCCCTCAATTGGTTACAGACATTTGTTCCCCTGACACTGCCCCCGGCAGAACTTGCCCAAACCCTCACCATTGCCGGGTTTGAAGTAGAAGGCATGGAAGACCGCCGCACCTGGGCCGATGGCGTTGTGGTGGGCTATGTCCAAACCAAAGAACCCCACCCCGATGCCACAAAACTCAGCGTCTGCACCGTGGATGTGGGCCAGGGGGAACCGGCGACGATTGTTTGTGGGGCCAGTAATGTGCAGGCGGGGATCTATGTTCCCGTTGCCCTACCGAAAACCTATCTACCAGCTATTGATTTAAAACTGAAAAAAACCAAACTGCGGGGGGTTAAGTCCGAGGGGATGATCTGCTCCTTGGCGGAATTGGGACTGGCGAAGGAATCGGAGGGAATTCATATTTTCACGGGGGAGTTTACGCCGGGCCAGGATGTGCGGCCCCTGTTGGGGTTGGATGATGTGGTGTTGGATGTTACTTCGACGGCAAACCGGGCCGATGCTTTGAGTATGGTGGGGATTGCGCGGGAAGTGGCGGCGTTGACGGATCAAGTTGTCACCCTGCCGGAAATTCCCCCCCAAGCTTCCCCCAGTTCCCCCGCTTTGACGGTGAAGCTTGCTGATGGGGAAGCCTGCCCGGTGTATTTTGGCACAGCCATTGAAGGGGTGAAAATTGCCCCCTCCCCTGATTGGCTGCAATTCCGCCTCCAGGCTGCTGGGGTACGGCCGATTAATAATGTTGTCGATATCACCAACTATATTTTGCTGGAATGGGGGCAACCCCTCCATGCCTTTGATGGCGATCGCCTCCAAGCCGTGACCGGCTCCTCCTCCCTGGCCATTGATGTACGCCTCGCCCAACCGGGGGAAACGCTAAAAACCCTGGATGGCCAGGAACGCGCCTTAGCTGCCCAAAATCTGTTAATTACCGCCAATGATCACCCCGTCGCCCTCGCTGGGGTGATGGGGGGAGAAGCTACGGAAGTTCACAGTGGTACGGTGAAGCTCATGCTAGAGGCAGCATTGTTTGAACCCGTGGCCATTCGTCGCTCTGCCCGCGCTCAGGGTTTACGCACCGA
Organism: Spirulina sp. CCNP1310; assembly: GCF_034932185.1. Classification (NCBI taxonomy): domain Bacteria; kingdom Bacillati; phylum Cyanobacteriota; class Cyanophyceae; order Spirulinales; family Spirulinaceae; genus Spirulina; species Spirulina sp. CCNP1310. The sequence goes on from NZ_JAYGHW010000102.1 coordinate 5,254, forward strand.
AGCCTCCACCCGCTATGAACGGGGGGTGAATCCGGCGGAATTAGACCAGGCTATGCACCGGGCGATCGCCCTCATTCTCGAATTAGCCGGGGGGGAAATTACTGCCCAAAGTAGCCAAGACCATCGCCCCGCTAATTTAGAACGCTCCCTCACCCTCCGGTTAAGCCGCCTTCAGCAGATTTTAGGCCCCGTCAAAACTGGGGAAATTACTGCCGCTGATGTAGAGCGCATCCTCACCTCCCTAGGTTGCCAACTCACAACCACGGCCCCCGATGTGTGGAGCGTCACGATTCCCCCCTACCGCCATCGGGATCTAGAGCGGGAAATTGATCTGATCGAAGAGGTGGCGCGGCTCTACGGCTATGACCATTTTTGCGATACCCTCCCCCACAAAACCCAACCGGGCATCGTTCCCTTTGCGACCCAAACCCGCCAACGGATTCGCACCCTCTTCCGAGCGGTGGGGTTAACGGAATTGGTGCATTATTCCTTAGTGAAACCGGAGCAGGCCCAGATTAGTTTAACTAACCCTTTGCTCAGTGAATATTCTGCCTTGCGAGATGAATTGATCACGGGTTTACTGGATGCCTTTGAGTATAACCAAGCCCAGGGGAATGGGGCGTTAAATGGGTTTGAATGGGGGCGAATTTTCTTTAAAGAAGGGGAGAAATTGCAAGAAGCGGATGCGATCGCCGGCATTATGGGGGGCGATTCTCACCCCGCTGGCCGCTGGACAACGGGGGGCAAAGGGAAACCGCTAACCTGGTATGAAGCCAAGGGCAAGCTAGAAGCGGTATTTACATCCCTCGGTTTAACCGTAGGCTATGAACCCACCGATGGCGATCGCCGTCTTCATCCTGGGCGGACGGCGGCTCTGAGTTTGGGAGATCAGCCCTTGGGGATTTTTGGCCAAATTCATCCCCAATTGCGGCGCGATCGCGATCTGCCTGAAGCGGTTTATCTGTTTCAACTGCAAGCCGATGTCTTGTTAGGGGCGATCGCCGCCCAAGGAACCGCTGATTTTCGCAACTTCTCCCCCTATCCGGCGGTGGAGCGGGATCTAGCTTTCTTTGCCCCGACGGAGATTTCCGTGGCGGCATTAACCGCCACCATGACCCAAGCGGGTAAAAAATTGTTAAGCGGCGTTGAACTCTTTGATGAGTATCGGGGTCAGAATGTCCCAACGGGGCAGCGCAGTTTGGCTTTTAGCCTTGCCTACCGAGCGGGCGATCGCACCCTCACCGATACCGACGTGGAACCCATCCACCAAAGTATCCGGGATGCCCTCGTTACTCAATTTAACGTCACCCTCCGCAGTTAGTCCCCTTAGGGTTAATGCTATGTCCTCAAAATCTCTCGTTACTGGCCTGTGCTTAACCCTAGGGGCCGCCTGTTGGCTCTCCTCCCCTGTCCTGGCGAATGCCCCCGATGATCTCGCGCAACTGATCGCTACGGGGGATTGCTTCCGTTGCGATCTGCGGCAAGCGGACTTGCGGGGGGCGGATTTAGCCCATGCTAATTTAGCAGAAGCGGATTTACGGGGGGCTAATTTAGCCAATGCCAATCTGCAAGGCGCAGATCTGCGCGGGGCGCAACTGCAACCCTTGGCAACGGCGGAGAGTCGCAATTTACCCCTGATCATTGATGGCGTGAATCTCGATGAAATTGATGAGCAGGATTTAGTCCGGTCGATTCGCCGCCCCCTGGAACCTGAGGAATTTTTAGCCGCAATTGCTGAAGATGAACGGGGCAATCTGGCGGCTTGGCTAGAAGCAGAAGGCACAGCGATCACCCCTCAAGAATTGCTCAGAGTTTACACGTTGCTCACCCAAGAAGCTCTAGCCTTGCGGGGCGTTGCCACCCAGTTAAGCGGCGCGAATCTCACCGATGCCAATTTAGCGGGGGCGAATTTAACCGGCGTATTGGGGGAAAACCTCCAAGGGGAAGGCTCTAATTGGGTGGGGGTGCAACTGTTGCGGGCCCAATTGCCGGGGGCGCAATTGACTAATGCCAATTTAGCCCTGATCCAAGGGGTTGGGGTGAATTTGGCGGGGGCAAGTTTGCGCCAAGGGGATTTGCAGGGGGCAAACTTGACGCGGGGAAATTTTGAATTTGGGGATTGGGTGGGGGCGATCGCCGATACCGCCAATTTAACCCATGCCAATCTCATGGGCGTGAACGGCCGCGATAGCACCTTAACCGGGGCCACCTTAACGCGGGCCAATTTAGAAAATACCGATTGGCGCAATGCCGGTTTAGGGCAAATTAAGGCGAGTTACAGTAATTGGCAGGGGTCAGATTTACGCCAAGCCCATCTTAATTTTGGCGATTTTACCGGGGTAAATTGGGAAGATGTAGATTTACGCCGGGCCAAAATTGAAACGGCAACGCTTCACCAAGCCAACTTGCGGGGGATCAATGGGGAAACCAGCTATTGGTATGGCTCTATCCTCAATGGCAGTGATTTAAGCGGTGCAAACCTGAATCAAGCAATATTGCGGGAAACTTCGATGATTGCGTTGCAACTCATCGGCGCAACGTTAGCAGAAGCGGATCTGCGGGGGGCAGATCTGCGGGGAACCAACTGCACCTATAGCGATTTTCGAGCAGCGGATTTAGGCGGCGCAAACCTGCAAGATACCAATTTCGACCAAGCCAACCTTCAGGGGGCAGACTTCACGGCGGCGAATCTGTTCAACATGACCCTGGAGGGGGCGATCGCCACAGAAACCATCGGCTTAAAAGTCCCCCGCGATGTGGCGGAACAGGAAGCCTCCCCCGGCTTAACCTTTCCCCGTCCCAAGTAATCGCCCTTGGGCTGCGGCCTTGATGCAGGCGGTGTACTCCTGATAACCGCCGGGAAAAGCCAGATTAATCCAAAGGGGATCGCTGGGATCATCGGGGTCGCCGGGGCCTTCCACCACCCGGATATTGCCGTTAAGCATCGCCAACTTCAGAGGCTTGCGGTTTTTTAGTTCCCCCTGGGAACTATCCACATAAACGGTGAGGTGGGGCTGGTCGGTGGCGGTGGCCAGGTTGTGGATTAGTTGAAGGAAGTGGCGATCGCTCCCTCCCCGCTGAATGCCGTCGGCCCTTACTTGGCTCGTCACGGTATCCCCCACGCCAATAATCAGGGGCATTTGGGCTAAATCGAAGTGATCTAAAATTAACTGCTGAAGTTCGATTAAGGTGGGGGGAGCTTGGCGCACATTAAAATCAGGGCCAAGGGGATAAATGCCGGTGCGTTGATAATAGTAGCGATTCAACAGAGCCACCACCCCCGCCTCTTTAACCCCGCCTCGGATCATGAATTGAAAATCCGTTGTCCCGGAATCGCCAAAAGTTGCCGGCCGCAAGATGTCTTTGCCGTTGGGATCTGGGCCCAAATTGGGGGCGTAGTGAACAAAAAAGGCATCGGCTAAACCCTGATCTTCAGCGGTTTTAAGTAGAGCCGCCATCAGTTCATGAATAGCTTTTTGCAATTCAGAGAAGCGATCGCCCAAAGGCTTATAGGCGCGATTGAGGTTAATTGTGGGGGAAGCGACGTTATCGAGCAAAATTGCCTCAATGAGAGATTCAACGCCGGTCATGCCCAAATGAGGCAAAATTTGCCGCAACTGTTGCCCCATTTCGACAATTACCCATTGCAAAAAATTCAATTCCGCCTCACTCACCCCCGGATGGCTGACGTTGCCATAATGGTCTTGCCACTGCACACCCCCCGCCGCCAAACCAGGGAGATAGTGGCCCTGCTTTTTCACCTCACCAGGATCACGGAAAGCCTTTTCCACAATGCCATTCACCCCCCTAGGGCCAATATGCTCCCCATTGGTGAGAACGTAAAAATGGCCATCAAAGGCTTGAACCGCCCGGACATAATCGGGGTCAATGTGGCGATCGAGGGGATTTTGCACCAATTCCATGCAAACCCCGTCCAGGTCTTGAATGATCAGCAAATTTTCCGTCTCGGTGAGCAGGGTTTGAAAGCGATCGTGATCTAGGGAATAGGCGGTGTGGGTGAAAAGTGTGGGGTTCATTGGAGAATTCGCAAGTGGGCAGTGGCTCCACCCTAGCGCAATCCCCAAGGGGCTTTAATCCCTCCCAGGGGAGAAATCCATGGGCTTTGTTGAGGGAAAGGGCGAAAAATTTTGCGCCCTGAGGATATTGGGCCCGGATATTGGGCCCGACAATCGCCTGCTATTGAAAGAGGCGGCGATTGAAGATCGGACTCACGAAGGCTAAACCCAACACCAACAAAAACACGACAATTTGCTGGGCCATGTAGTGGTGGCGGTGGGGGGTTTCGGGATGGTGTTGGCTGATGGTGTCAAGATTAATCCCCTGCTCACCCACCGGAATCGTCAAAAAGTCCCAATGGTTTTCCTCACCAATTTCCACACCCCAATCGCCTGCAACGCTATAGTCCGGCTCAAACTGAATCAGGCCTTGGGCATCGGTTTGGGTTTCAATGGGGGCGAGGTTGGTATCACTGGGGGGATAAATAATGACGGGGGCATTGGCAAAGGCTTCGCCATTGCTAAAGCTGGCTTGTAGTTCAAGGATATTGTCCCGGAGGTGGAAATTGGTTTGCAAGCTGTGGGCTAGGGCTGGGGTGGCAAAACCGAGGAGCGTGAAGCAGCAAAGAATTGCAAGACAGAAGGATTTGATCATGATTAGTAAAGGAGAAAAATCTACAAAATGGTCGTGCTAGAGGCCCAAACTAGGCCGAGGCCAAGGGTAATCACCATAATGCCACCGGCAACGGAAAGTTGCCGAGAGCGTTGGGCAAATTGGGGCAGTTGCTCTAACCATTGCCGGGCATAGACGGCAATGAGGCCGAGGGTAATGAGGACGGCAGCTAAACCGAGGCTAAAACTGCCCACTAACAGGAGGCCATAGGTCATCTGATGGAGGGCGATCGCACTCATCAACATCACCAAAGCCGAAGGGCAAGGGGTTAAACCCCCGGCAATACTCAACTTCACCAATCCCCCCAAATCCGCTGGGGTATGGTGGTGGTGATGATCATGATCATGATGGCAGTGATCCCCCTGCTGACGACGTAAGAGATTAATCCCCACCCAACAAACGATCGCCCCACTGGCCGCCCCCATCATCGGATAAAACTGCTCCGGATCAAGGAATTGGGCCGCAAAGAGGGCGATCGCCCCCAAGGCAAACACCGTTAAGGTATGGGCGATCGTCGTCATCACCCCCAACAGCACTGCCTGGGATGCTGTTCCCTTCGTACCAATTAAATAGGCACTCACCAGGGTTTTACCATGGCCGGGTGAAAGGCCATGAATTGCCCCAAAGCCAAAGGCGAGTCCAATTCCCCCGAAAACAGCGGTGACTGTGGGGGGAGTGGTGAGGTCAATCCAGGGGGTTGTTTCGTGGAGATGAGCAAGGAGGGTTAGGAGCATGGTGGAAGTGAGAAGTGAGGAGTGAGAAGTGAGAAGTGAGGAGTGAGGAGCCTCTTTTCTCTCTCCTCTATCCTCTCTTCTCGTTACCGTTGATTTTGCAATTGAGCGGTGCGGACGTTGATGTTTAGGGTTTGATTGCCTCGCCGGATGGTGAACCGGAGCCGGCCATTCACGCCGCTTTGTTCGACGATGTTTTGAATATCCGTGCCACTGGTGACGCGCTTGCCGTCAATTTCCGTAATCACATCGCCTCGGCGTAGCCCTGCTTCTGCGGCCGGGGTATCGGGGAGAATCCGCCAAATAAACACGCCGTCTACTTCTGGGATTGTAAAGGAGGAATTGGGGTCGGCATTGCTGCGGCGGGCTTGGTCAGCGGTAATATCCCGCATTTCAATCCCCACGTAGGGATGGGGGACTTCTTGACCGGCGGCGAGGATGTCTTTTAATTCCTTGGCCTTATTGATGGGGATGGCGAAGCCAATGCCCATGGCGTTGGCACGGATCGCGGTATTAATGCCAATTACTTCCCCCCGGTCATTGAGGAGGGGGCCGCCGGAGTTGCCGGGGTTGATGGCGGCATCGGTTTGCAGGAAGTTGAGGCGTTTATCGGGGATGCCCACTTGGGAGGAGGGACGGTCTAGAGTGCTGATAATTCCTAACGTCACCGTGTTATTTAAGCCGCCAGGACTACCGACGGCGATCGCCCAATCCCCCACTTGCAAAGCATCGGAATTACCCAAGGGGGCAACGGGGAGATCAGCGGCGCGATCGCTAATCTTCACCACCGCCAAATCCGTCACCGTATCCGTCCCCAACACCGAAGCATCAAACTGCCGGCCATCCTGGAGCGTCACCGTCACCTCTTCCGCCCCACTCACCACATGGGCATTGGTGAGAATCATCCCCGCTCGGTCAATGATAAAGCCGGAGCCTTGCCCCTCTACCCGCCTTTCCTGGGGCATTTGTTGAAAGAATTGATCCCCAAAGAAATCCCGAAAAAAGGGGTCTTGCATCATCGGCGGTAACTGGTTTTCCACCGTCCGAGCAATATCAATACGCACCACCGCCGGGCCCGTGCGCTGGATCGCCGCTGAGACAAAATTGCGCTGGGTTGTGGGGCGAGCATCCTGGGCCAGCAGCGTTTCCGTCGAGGCAGCGGGGGAGGTCATAGCCTCTGGAACCGGGTCAGCATTAGAAGCCGCCACCCGCAGGGTTGTAAACGCTAAGATTCCCCCCAACAGTAGGGCAAAAACATGGGAGGTAATTTTACGCAAAGTCTGAGCCATAGAAATGATCATCGGTCGCGGGATTGTAAAAATTCAGAGCCAATCGCCCTCCCGAACAGAGGGGTTTGGGGTGAGGGTTTGCGTAGGTCGCAAAAATCCGACAGTATTTTTCCATGATAGCTTGCGGCTTTGAGGATTTTGGGGGATCAAAATCCCAATTCTTATAGCAGTAGCGAACGGCGTTAGGACATCGCGTGGGGTGGGCAACGCCCACCCGGAGAGGGTTTCAAGTTTCTGAAACATCCCAACAATACTGACTACTGCTATCGTGCAGACTTCAGTCCACAAAACTGCAAAAAGGGACAACCCGAAGGCTGCCCCTTAAGACCTGAACAAAATTGGCGGGTTCCCTAGGCGACAGGATAAACGCTGACTTTCTTGCGAGATTTCCCCCGCCGTTCAAACGTAACAATCCCTTCCACCAAGGCAAACAGCGTATCATCTCTGCCCACACCCACATTTTCACCAGGATGCACTTTCGTACCCCGTTGGCGGATGATAATGCTACCGGCTTTAGCCCGTTGGCCACCGTAGAGTTTGACACCTAAGCGTTTGGCGTTAGAATCGCGCCCGTTTCTTGTACTCCCTGTACCTTTCTTATGAGCCATGGGTTAATCTCCTATTAATTCTTGCTTGATTGTGACATGATCGCGCTGGCTATTCCTAGCTTTGCGGGGGATGCAGGTTGAAACCTGCACTACGAGCCATCTTTTCCAAGGGGGAAATCCATCCCCCCCCTTTAAAAGGGGGGATCCCTCCGGAGCAATCTAACTGGCCTGATCCACCACAAAAAAACTCAGGTGATAGATCGTCCCTTTCCAGGGATGGGTTTGGGCTTCCCGCACCACTACCGGCCCTTGCCAGTTGATTTCGGGAATGGTGACATCAATCACGGTTTTATTAACCGCTGTTTTCCGCATCAGCGTATCAGCATCTTTGGCATTGACCACGAGCAAAACGGATTCTGCGCCTTGGTGGCCATAGAGGTTGGCGGGGATTAAACCCTCGCGGCGTAGGGCGCGGGGTTTACTGCCTTCGGGGCGGGTTTGACAAGCGATGGTGAGAGACATGATTAGGTTTAAGGGTAGTAAAGAATAAAAGGGTTAAGGGGAAATTTGCGGCGCATCCAACAGGGCGCGTTTTGGCCCGTGGATCGGGTCTTCGACGATGATTGTCTGATCCCGACTGGGGCCGAGGGAGACGATCGCAATCGGCACTTCCATCAACTCCGCCAAAAACTTGAGGTAACTCAAGGCAGTGGGGGGTAAATCTGCCAAACTGCGACAGTCCGCCGTGGACTGTTGCCAACCGGGGAGGGTTTTATAGATGGGTTTGCACTTGGCAAACTGGCGGGCATTGCTGGGGAGGTGGTTGCAGACTTCGCCGTCAATATCGTAGGCCACACAGACCTTAATTTCGGGCAAACTATCCAGGACATCCAACTTGGTAATCGCCAAGCAGTCCAAACCATTGATCCGCACCGCATAACGACCAATGACAGCATCAAACCAACCACAGCGTCGGGGCCGGCCCGTCGTTGTGCCAAATTCTGCTCCCACATCGCCTAGGATTGTGCCAATTTCATCCTCTAATTCTGTGGGGAAAGGCCCCTCACCGACGCGGGTTGTATAGGCTTTGGCCACACCAATGACGCGATCGATAATCGTCGGCCCGACCCCGGCCCCCACACAGGCCCCCCCGGAAATGGGGTTGGAGGAGGTGACATAGGGGTAAGTGCCATGATCCAAGTCGAGGAGCGTCCCTTGAGCGCCCTCAAAGAGGATATTGGCGCGATCGCGCACCGCTTTGTCGATTTCGAGAGAACTGTCGATCACATGGGGACGGAGGCGATCGGCATAGGCGAGATATTCCTCCACGACGGCGGCAGGATCGAGGGGCGGCCGGTTATACAACTTTTCCAGCACCGCGTTTTTGTGCTTCACGGCCCAAGTCACTTGCGATCGCAATCCATCCGGGTCGATTAAATCCACCATGCGGATGCCGATACGCTCGGATTTATCCGCGTAGGTGGGGCCAATGCCCCGCTTGGTCGTGCCGATTTTATGCTCGCCCCGCTGTTCTTCGGAGGCTTGATCAATCAGACGATGATAGGGCATCGTCACGTGGGCAGTTTGGGAAATGTACAGTTGCTCGGTGGAAACCCCCAGTTCTGCCAATTGATCGATTTCACCGATCAAGACTTTGGGATCAATGACGGTTCCGGAGCCAATGATACATTTCGTATTTGGGTATAAAATCCCCGACGGGATCAGGTGCAGCTTGAAGGTTTGGTCTTTCACGACCACCGTATGTCCGGCATTGACCCCACCTTGATAGCGGACTACCACATCTGCTGATCGACTCAGAAGATCTGTAATTTTGCCTTTGCCTTCGTCCCCCCACTGGGCACCAATAACGATAACGTTAGCCAATGGTCTTTTGATATACGACAGTTTTCACAAACTATCATTATCGTGAGCGAGGGGGGATTGTGTCAAGATCTGATCTGGAAGGAGTGAGCAGTGAGCAGAGAGAAAAGCTTGATTCCTCTCTCTCCTCACTGCTCTATCCTCTTTCTTGATCGTGAGATGTCAAGGTTGGAGTGGGAAGTAGGAAGTGGGAAGTAATAAGAATTGATGTAGGGGCGTTGGCGTAAGCCTGCCGGAGGCACAAAAATTTTTCGCCCCCACACCCATCTAAACCCTCTCTCCTCACTTCTCTATCCTCTTTTTTCCTCCAAAAGAGCTAGATTCAGAATCGATGCTAAAAATGCTATGATCCCCTCTATCCTCTGCGATGAGAACTCTTGAACCATGACCATCGCCTCATCTTCTCCCTTGGGGATTACGAGCCTCCCCGACCATACCCAACTCCCAGACTCTGACGGTACAGTTGTGAAAAACTTTCAGGAGCATCCCCAAAGCCTTTTATTGACGGATTCGATTCAATCCACCCTCGATCGCCTCTATCCAAACCAGCAATATGCCATCGGTCAAGATTGCGGCATCTATTGGCGTTTGACGGAACCGCCGGAACGGGGGGCAGAATGTCCCGATTGGTTTTATGTCCCCCATGTGGCCCCCACCCTCAACGGACAAGTGCGGCGTTCCTATGTATTATGGCAGGAACATATCCCCCCGTTGATTGCCATTGAATTTGTTTCCGGGGATGGCAGTGAGGAGCGCGATCGCACCCCCTTATCCCAAATGGGCGATCGCCAAAAACCGGGGAAATTTTGGGTCTATGAACAAATCATTCGCCCGGCATTTTATGCCATCTACGAAGTCCAAAAGGCCAGCGTTGAGGTCTATTGCCTGATCGCCAACCATTACGAGTTAGTCCCTCCCAATGAACGGGGCCACTATCCCATTGACTCGATGGGGGTGGAGTTGGGCATTTGGCGAGGCACTTATGGCAACCTGGAGTTACCCTGGCTCCGGTGGTGGGATGAGCAAGGCAACTTACTCCTGACCGGCGATGAACGAGCCAGAATCGAACAGCACCGGGCCCAACAGGCAGAAGAGCGGGTCGAACAAGTGGCCCTAGAGTTGGAGCAGGAACGTCAGCGGGCCGAAACGGAACGTCAACGGGCCGAAACGGAACGTCAGCGGGCCGAACGACTAGCGGCATTATTGCGGGCGCAAGGCATTGACCCGGAGGAATTGTGAGCAAAACCCGATAGGACATATGTTCGATAGGCAGGGTCAATGAGGGGCTTTGATTGCCATAGCCCAACGTCCCGGCCCTGATAGCCGGTTCAATCCAAATCTAAAATTCAGACAGGCAAAATACAGCGCGATCGCCATTCATCCCCCAAAATGGGGCCAGTCCACTGTAGATCGTTGATGGATATTGGATTTATGGGAGAACACAAACGCATTGGCATCCTCACCAGTGGGGGAGATTGCGCCGGTTTAAACACCATCATTCGCGCCGTCGTCAACCATGCCACCGCTCACTACGATTGGGAGGTGGTCGGGATCAAAGGCGCAACGAATGGCTTAATGGAACGTCCTCCTAAGGTCATGCCCCTTAAACTTCACAAGGTGGATCCCCTCCGCACCCAAGGCGGCACAATTCTCGGCACGACCAACAAAGGGAATCCCTTTGCTTTCCCGATGCCTGACGGTACGCTCAAAGACCGTTCAGAGGAAATCATTGAGGGCTACCACCAGTTGAACCTGGATGCGCTGATTGGCATTGGTGGTGATGGCAGTCTCGCTATCCTGCGGAAAATTGCTCAACAGGGGGGGATCAACCTGATTGGCATCCCCAAAACCATCGATAACGATGTGGGCGAAACTGAATTAGCGATCGGGTTCAGCACGGCGGTAGACATTGCCACCGATGCCCTCGATCGCCTCCATTTCACCGCCGCCAGTCATGATCGGGTGATGATCCTGGAAGTGATGGGGCGGGATGCGGGGCATATTGCCCTCAATGCGGGGATTGCCGGGGGAGCGCATATTATTTTGATCCCGGAAATTCCCTACAAGCTGGAGCATATCTGCCGGAAAATTCGCGATCGCCAAGCGGTCGGGTTTAATTTCTCCGTCGTGGTGGTGTCTGAAGCTGTCTGTACGGAAAATGGGGAAACCCTCCAAAAAAATGAACAGTTTGGGCAATTCCGCCTCGGGGGGATTGGTCAATACCTGGCCAACGCCATCACCAACTGCACCCAAGCAGAAACCCGCGTTACGGTTCTAGGTCATATCCAGCGGGGCGGCATTCCTTCCCCCACGGATCGGGTCTTAGCCTCTGCCTTTGGGGTGGGGGCTGTAGAGTTGATCGCAGCGGGCCACAGTGACATGATGGTGACATGGAAAGACCGTCAGGTGACAGGCGTACCAATTTTGGATGCGATCAAAACCTATCGGAAAGTCAACATCGAAGATACCCTTGTGAAAACAGCAAGGGGTTTAGGGATCTGCATGGGAGATCAGTAGGAAGGAGAGAGGAGAGAGGAGAGGGTAAACTAGATCTCACTTCTCACTCCTCTCTTCCCACTTCCTACTTCCCACTTCCCCATGACGCTTCCCCCCCTCAATACCGAAACCATTTGGGCAATTCTCAATGATGAAGTTGAGGATGCGATCGCCAACCAATTGGTATGGCAGGCTTTGGGCTATCGTTATGATCCCCTCCATGAAATGTGGGATCATACGGCTGTTCCCCTTGATTGGCAAGGGGCCTATCCTGAGCCGCCGGATTTTATTGCGAACCGTCCGCCTACGGTTAAATTGACCCGTTCTATTCCGCCTGAAGATAAACAACTCCTCAAGGAGGAGTTAGGGTTCAAGGGCTATAAGATTGGCGAATTTGGCCCTCGCCAAACGCGCCGCGCTACGATCGCCAATTGGCTGCTCAGTTATCTCAAGCAGCAAAACCGGCCTCAATCGTAAAGAGGCTCAAGGAAGAAAGGTACTGGTATTAGCCGTTTCTGGTATCGGATTGATCCAGTCTTTATACGGGTCGGAGATCATGTCAAGGATGGGCTACTAAAATGGCAGGCCGCCCAATGCCCTTCCCCCATGGGTGCTAACAGCGGCATGGCTTCCTGGCATTGGGCTACACCCTGGGGACAACGGCCATAGAGACGACAGACTTGGGGAGCGGGATCGATGGGGCTGCGGGGTTCCCCTTGAAGTTGGAGGGCTTGGGGCGGTTGCGTGGGATCGGGGATGGCGGCGATCAGGGCTTGGGTGTAGGGGTGGCGGGGATGGTCGAAAATGGCCGCCGTTGGCCCCATTTCAATAATTTGCCCTAAATACATGACAATAATGCGATCGCACAACAGCCGCACCACATTTAAATCATGGGAAACAAACAGATAGCTCATCCCCAAACGGGCCTGTAAATCTGCCAACAGTTGCAAAATCACCGCCTGCACCGATACATCGAGGGCGGATGTGGGTTCATCGAGGATCAGTAATTTAGGGTGAAGGGCGATCGCCCGCGCAATCCCCACCCGCGCCTTTTGTCCCCCCGATAACTGATGGGGGAATCGAGATAACAGCGGCTCCGGCAAGCCCACCAACTCCGCCAACTCTGCGACCCGCGCCTTGAGTAACGCCGAAGGCTGAAATCCCCCCAACTGACATAAGGGGGCGGCAATGGTATCAAAGGCGGTATGACGGGGGTTGAGGCTGTCGTGGGGGTCTTGAAAGACAAGTTGGATTTGCGATCGCAGCGGATGACGGGCAAACCGTTGGGCGGGAATGGGGGCTAAATCTTTGCCTTCAAAGCGGATCGCTCCCGCCGTAGGATCGAGTAAGCGGGTCAAGAGCCGGACAAGGGTAGACTTGCCACAGCCCGATTCCCCCACTAATCCGACACTTTCCCCCTGGTTGAGCGTGAAGGAAACATCATCAACGGCATGGAGGAGATGGGGGGCAGTATCCCGTTGGAAGGGGTTGCGACCTTGGGTGGGGAAATATTTGCGGAGATTTTGAACAGCTAAGAGGGGCGGGGCGGTGAGGTTGATCATGGTTATGCCTCTGGGGTGAGGGGGTGATGGCAGGCGACGGTGTGGCCGGGGGTGAGGGTTTGGCGGATCAAGGGGGGGCGATCGCATTCCGGCAAGGGGCGATCGCACCGGGAGCGGAACCGACAGGGGGGCAAATCCCCCCGTAGATCCGGTAAATGGCCGGCAATGGGCAACAGTTCCCCTAGGGTTTTGTGGGGGTCGGGGGTGGCGGCCATCAGTTTGGCGGTGTAGGGGTGGCGGGGTTGGGTGAGGATTTGAGCGGTGGGGGCAGCTTCGACGATGTGGCCAGCGTGCATGACGAGGAGGCGATCGCAATATTGAGCCGCCAGATCTAAATCATGGGTAATTAAAATCGTCCCCATTTCCCCCTGTTGGGCTAAATCCTGGATCAACCCCATCACCGCCGCCTGGGTCGTGACATCAAGGCCCGTGGTGGGTTCATCGGCGATCAGCACCTTGGGGTTCGCCGCCAAAGCCAAGGCAATCATCACCCGCTGACACATCCCCCCAGAAAGTTCGTAGGGGTAGGCATGGTAACGGCGTTCGGGGTCGGGAATGCGGACTTGGGCGAGGAGGGCAAGGGCGCGGTCGCGTCGGCCTTGCTTCGGCCCCCCTTGATGCACCGCTAACACATCCTCCAACTGTTTCCCCACTTGGCGAATCGGATTGAGGGCAACGCGAGGATTTTGAAAGATCATCGCCATTTCCTTGCCCCGTTTTTGGCGCAATTCGGCCCGGGGAATTTTGAGGAGGTCAATACCTTGGAGGGCGATCGCCCCATGGGTAATCTTGGCGGCCCGGTCAAGAATGCCTAAAATTGCCAAAGAAAGCACCGATTTTCCCGATCCACTTTCCCCCACCAATCCCAAGGTTTCCCCCATAGCCAAGCTAAAACTGACCTGATCGAGGGCTTGTACCGTACCGGAGCGGGTGCGAAATTCCACGGTTAAATCTTCAACCCTAAGGAGGGTTTGGGTTTCCGTAGCATGAATGATTTTTTTTGAAGGGATCATGTGCGTTTTCGGGGATCAACTAAATCGCGTAAACCATCACCTAGGAGGTTAAAACAAAGCACGGCAATCATTAAAACCACACCGGGAAAAATCGCCAGCCACCATTCCCCGGAAATAATATAGGTTGCGCCTTCTGCCACCATAATTCCCCATTCTGGCGTAGGGGGTTGTACCCCTAAACCAATGAAGGATAACCCCGCCGCATTGAGAATGGCCCAACCCATATTTAAGGAAATATGCACCATCATCACTGGCAGGGCATTGGGGAATAGATAGCGGAACATAATTTGAGCATCATTATGACCGGAAAGTTTCGCCGCTTCGATATAACCAGCATTTTTAATCACCAACACTTCGGAGCGAATCACCCGCGCATAAAGGGGCAGGTTAATAATCGCCGTGGCGTAGATAATATTTTCCACAGAATCCCCCAAGGCGGCCATAATCCCCATGGCTAAGACAAAGAGGGGAAAAGCCATAATTGTATCAATACAACGACCGGCGATCGCATCCACCCAGCCCCCCCAATACCCCGCTAAAATCCCCACCGCACTCCCAATCACAAAGGAAACAGCAACGGCGGCAATGGCAATCCCCAAATCTAATCGGGTCGCCACAATCACACGGCTTAAAATATCCCGACCGAGGGCATCGGTGCCAAACCAATGCTGAGAAGAAGGGGGCGAAAGGGCTAAACTAGCATTACTGGTGAGGGGATTATAGGGGGCGATTCCATCGCCAAAAATGGCAAGGATCACGAACAGGAAAAAGAGCGCAAAGGCGGCAAAGGTTACGCCATTTTCTTGAATAACGTAGCGGGTATGACGGAGGGATAGGGTCATAGGATTTGAGGAGTTTGGGTCATCGGGTGGAGTGGGATCCCCCCCTGCCCCCCTTAAAAAGGGGGGGTTTTGATTCAACCCCCTTGTTAAGGGGGTCGGCGTAGCCGGGGGGATCCTACAGACTTTAGCGGCGTGGGATCCCCCCCTGCCCCCCCTTAAAAAGGGGGGTTTTGATTCAACCCCCTTGTTAAGGGGGTCGGCGTAGCCGGGGGGATCATGATGTTTCATTCTTGACCCGCACGGGGGTCAATCATGCCGTAGACAATATCAATGGTTAAATTGAGGAAAATATACAGAAACGCCATGGTTAACACAAATCCCTGAACAGCGGCATAATCCGACGCAATTAATGCCTCCACCGCATAGGAACCAATGCCCGGCCAAGCAAACACTTTTTCGACTAACACATTCGACCCCAAGAGGAACGAAAACACCACACCCATTGTGGTTAAAATCGAGAGCAAAGCATTGCGAAAAGCATAGCTCCAAAGAATTTTAAAGGGGGGTAAACCGTGGCTGCGGGCGGTGCGAATGTAGTCACTGCTCAACACAGCCAACATTGAGGCGCGGGTGACGCGGGCAACGGGGGCAAGGGCAAACACACCTAAGGTAATCGCAGGGAGGATTAACTGGCGAAAGGCTTGGCCAAATACCGCAAAATCACCTGTTAGTAAACTGTCAATTAAAAATAATCCCGTGAGCCGTTGGGGGGGTGAGGTTAACAGATCGAGGCGGCCCATGGGAGCGGGGGCAAGATTAAGGCGGTAGTAGAAGATATAAAGGAGAAAAAGGCCGGTGAAAAATGTCGGGAGGGAGACTCCAGCGGTCATTAAAAATCTGATCAGGTGATCCCATTTTGAGTTAGGAATGAGAGCGGCAATGATGCCGAGGGGGAGGGCGATCGCCAGCGCAAAAAATAACGCGGCTCCCGTTAGTTCCAAAGAAGCGGGTAGGCGGGTGGTGAGGTCATACCAAACCGTTTGCCCGGTGGTGAGGGATTGGCCTAAATCCCCTTGGGCTAAGTCGCTAAGATACCGCAAAAACTGCTGGGGGAGGCTTTGATCTAAGCCGAGGGTGGTGCGGACTTGGGCGATCGCCTCCTGGGTCGCAGAAGGCCCGGCAAAGAACACCGCCGGATCACCAGGGAGGGCGCGGGTCAAAATAAACGTGACAACAATCACACCGAAAATACTCGGAATGGCGGCGAGCAACCGTTGCACAATAAAGCGAAGTTTAGAAGCTTGGGCCATGGTGTTTAAGTGTGGGATTTAAGGCTGGGAGGATCCCCCCCCCTGCCCCCCCCTTAAAAAGGGGGGGTTCCGGAATTCATCGATCTCGTGCCATGGCTCTGCCGTGGCACGGCCCTTGGGCGGCTCCGCCGCCAGGTGGAGGCAGAGCCTCCAGAATTTCGTGACTTGGCAGAGCCAAATCACGAGGAATAGGGGTTAGGCTTTGCGGATTTGGCGGAAATCTAACTGACGGTGGAACCAATATTGATAGCCTTCAATATTGGGCTGCATCACCACAGAAAGGCTTGGTTGTACAATGGGAATCCGGGGCATTTCTTCCCAGGCTAGAGTGATAAAATCTTGCACCGCTTTGTCATACCCTCCTTTCCCTGGTTCTGATTTCAAGGCTGTTTCAATGAAGGCATCCATTTGGGGATTTTTGTAGGAACTGCCGTTAAAGGTGGCATCTTGGCCATGGTAGGCATAGAAGAAAAAGTAATCGGGAAAATTGAGCCAACCGCCGAAATTGTTAATAATCATCGGGCGGGTTTTTTCCGTTAAAACACTGCGGAAATTGGCCGTTGGCACTTTTTCAAGAGTGACGGTAATATTGAGGTTTGCTAAAGCTTCTTGAACCAGGATGCAAAGCGGTTCCGCCCATTCTTTATTGCCCAAATCAAAGGCGAGAGTGGTGGTAAAACCATCAGCATATTCTGATTCTGCTAGCAGGGCTTTGGCTTTGTCGAGATCCGTGGTGTAGGGGCTGGCTTGGGGCCAGGTGGTATCGACGGCTTTACCCGTAGCCCCATAGAGGGGAACAGCTTGGCTATAGAAGGCGGTTTTAAAGATTTCCTCATAGGGAACGGCATAGGCGATCGCCTGCCGTACTTTCACATCCCCAAAGGGATTGGGCTTTCCTCCTAGGGTGGGGTTACTATGCAAATCAATGGAATAAACCGCATTTTCGACGGGATGGGAAAGCGTGGTAAATTCCGCTACGGCTTTGAGTTCTTGGGTGTCTTTATCGGAAACATCAAAGTTGATGTCAATATCGCCCCGTTCGAGCAAAGCGCGACGATTTCCCGGCTCCGGCACATCCAGCAAAATCACTTCAGCAATGGCAGGTAAAGGCCCCGATTGCCAATCTTCAAACCGTTTTAAAACTAACTTTTTCCCAGGCTCAAATTCGCCCACGGTATAGGCTCCGCCGCCCGCATCATTATTGTTAACCCATTCCGCCCCCCAAGGGTCAGCATCGGTGATATGTTGTTTCACCAGTTCCGAATTGAGAATAATCGGAATCGGCACAGCTAAATCAATCATCGTTAACTTATCAGGCCGTAGGAATTTCACCTGAAAAGTATAGTCATCAATCACCACAAACTGCTCAGGATTTTCCAACGCCCCCGCTTTCATTTGGAATGTCGGAAAACCCCCCATGCCAATGGCCCGATCAAACGACCATTTCACATCTTTCGCTGTAACGGGTGCGCCATCGTGGAACGTGGCATTCTGACGCAAGGCAAACGTGACGGACATTCCATCCGGGGCTAGTTCCCAAGATTCCGCTAATTCCGGCTGTAAATCGGTGTAGTCATAGGAAACAGAACCATCGGGGAGGGTTTTCGTGCCGAAGGTCATTAAGCGGTCATAAATACTCCAGGAAATGCCGTAGGCGGGGCGGTTTGTGCCGGCCCGATGGAGGTCAAGGCTATTGGGAAAGCCGCCTCCTTGAACGACGGTAAGAACATCATTATTGCCGCTCTCCGTTGGGCTGGCCTCTGGTTCCACAGGGTTAGCACAACTTTTGAGCAGGGCGGTGAGGGAGAGGCCGAGGGTAAAGGCGGTGCTGGTTTTGAGCAGGGTGCGTCGTTTCATGGTGGTTTTCTAATAAACTGTTAAAATAGCTACAATTTGCTGGCGTTGTTGAGGGTTTGAAAAGCGAACTCTTGACTGGATAGATTACCAAGGGCAAATAAAGT
This sequence comes from Spirulina sp. CCNP1310, assembly GCF_034932185.1. NCBI lineage: Bacteria > Bacillati > Cyanobacteriota > Cyanophyceae > Spirulinales > Spirulinaceae > Spirulina > Spirulina sp. CCNP1310. The sequence continues at coordinate 23,516 of NZ_JAYGHW010000102.1, forward strand.
TTTTGGGGTAGAAAAGGTAAAGATTTCGGGTAGAGTTTGCTAGGCTGTAATCGCTTTTATTTCTACAAACAACCATGGCTGCAAAACCCCGCTATCGCCCGTTGATCTTGATTGTGACGACGGGGATCAGTCTATCGGGATTGGCCAGTTGGTGGGTGGGGCGATGGGAGCGATCGCTCCGTCAGTTGGAGTTTGAACGCCAAACCGCGAGCCTCACCGTTGCGATGGCGGGCCGGTTAAACCAATACACAGAAACGTTACTGGCTTTGGGGGATTTCTATACCATTTCCCAGGGGGAGGTGAGCCGGGAGGAGTTTGGGGGGTTTGTGGCGCGGGTGTTGGATACCTACCCCGGTATTCAGGCGTTGGAGTGGGCCCCTTGGGTGCGCAATGGGGCGCGTCGTCAATTTGAGCAAGACTTGAGCCAATGGGCGCGGGATCAAGTGGAAATTACTGAGCAGGGAGTGATGGGGGGGTTAGTGCGGGCGCAATCGCGCCAGGAATATTTTCCCGTCAATTATATTGAGCCTTGGCAGGGGAATGAGGTGGCTTTGGGGTTTGATTTGCTGTCCAATGGGGTGCGATCGCAAGCTCTCAATCAGGCCCGCCAAACGGGCCAGGTGACGGCTACGGCTCCGATTCGCCTCGTCCAAGAACCCCAAGACCAGGCGGGATTTTTAGTGTTTTTGCCGGTGTATGGGGAGGGGCAGGGGTTGCGGGGGATGTTGTTGGGGGTGTTTCGGGTTAGTGATGTGGTGGAGGAGGCGGTGCGATCGCTCCAAACTGAAATTAATTTCACAATCCGGGATCAGGGGGATGGGTCAACGGGGCAATATCTTGGATTTTACGATGCTGAAAGTCAGGAGGTGCAGCCGATCCAAGCTCCTCCACCGACCCATGCAGCAACTCGACTGGTTTGCCCCCAAGGTTGCCAGCAGCTTATCCCCGTCAGCCAACGGGCATGGCAACTTGAGTTTTACCCTGGGGTGAATTATCCCCTCGAACCCCGTTGGGCGATGGGGGCAACGTTGACGATTGGGCTTTTGTTGACGGCGATCGTGGCGTTGTTGGCGTGGAATTGGGAAACGGAGCTAAAGCAGACCCAAGCCATGGGGGAGTTAAAGTTAAAGTTTTTTTCAATGACTTCCCATGAGTTCCGCAATCCCCTCAGTACGATCTTGATTTCGAGCCAATTCTTAATCAGTCACGGCTCAGAATTAGGGGAGCCAAAACGTTTAAGTATCTATCAACGCATCCATGAAGTAGCCCGTTACATGGGGCGAATGTTGGAGGATATTTTAATGCTCTCACGGGCGGAGGCGGGTCATTTAAGTTGTCATCCCGAAATTGTTGAGTTGGAGCCATTATGCCGGACAATTTTGGCAGACTTGAATGATCTTGAAAAAGATGGCGCAATTTGTTATCAAAATGATTATCCTTATCCGCAGGTTTTTGTTGATCCTAAATTAATTCGGTCAATTTTAACGAATTTGCTCAATAATGCCATAAAATATTCCCCTCCTGATGGTTTGGTGGCGTTAAAGATAACGGGAAATTCTCGTCAGTTAATTATTGAAGTGGAGGATAATGGTATTGGTATTGAGTTTACGGAGCAGCCCTATATTTTTGATCCCTTTTATCGCGGCAGTAATGCGGAGAAATTAATTGGCACAGGTCTGGGTTTAGCGGTGGTGAAAACCTGTGTGGAGTTACACCATGGGGCGATTGGTTTGGAAAGCCATCTTAACAAAGGAACGCGGTTTTATATCACGTTGCCCTTAGAGGCTTAGAGAGTGTGTTAGTTCTTAAAGTAACCGTTCAGCATTGGCTAATCGCTCTGACATACCCTACGCATCCTATCCATCACTATTTATCCCATCTCATAGGATACTTCAAGTTTTGGATGATTCTTCATTAGCTTGAACTTTAAGAAGTTCAATGACTTGAGGTGAAAGGTATAAACCCACATCTTGGAGACGCTTTAAGCGTTCACCAACAGATTGAATCAAACCCCTCTGTTTAGCTAAAACAATCGCCCGACCTGTTCCTAAAATTGGAATACCAAAACTTTTAGCACAGCGACGCGCCGCTCGATCATCAATCATAACACAGTATGTAGGAGATGCGATCGCACAACTAATCACACTGGTTTCCCCTTTGCCTAAATCCCAAGCCGCAACAGGGGGATGAATATCAACCGTCTGTTGTTTAAGCCAATCCGTCTCACAAATCTGTTGAGAGGCACGATCATTTTTACTCTGAGTCACTTCTTCAATGACTGCTTCAGGTACGATAATTTCTGAGAAAAGTTGAGGCAACAAATCCTCCTGTTCACTGTTGAAAAGAACAATCAAAGGGGAAGCGTTAATGATGATGCGGTCAACAAACATTCTCCATTTCCTCAGCTAACTCCTCCGCTGAATATTGCAAAATAGAAACCTGATATCGGGCTAAAGCGTGAATAAACTCACTGCGGCTTAAACCGGCAATCTCAGCAGCTTTCCCTTGGGAAATTTCCCCTAGTTCATACCACTTTGCCGCCGCTGCAACCCGCATTTCTTGTACAAACTCCGTGGGTGCTTTGCGTAAAGCAGAAAAAAGACTTTCCGGTAATTCGATGGTGATGTTCATCATAGAGATTCAAAATTGACTGGTATTGATTGATAGATTGGGAGTTGGGTCTAGCATTAATTGGATTGCATCTTTAAGTAAGTAGATCTGGCTATGTTAATATAGCAAATGGAAGCCCCATCTTTGAGATTTTCAAAAAATGCTGATACTGGAACACGAGTTCCCTTAAAGACCCAAGCACCGCTGACTCGATGCGGATCGCGTTCCAACATATCCAGAGCATTAATATTTTCCATAAACATCACCATTTTATTGGTTTTGATCTTTCTAAACTGAGAACCCCTTTCACCCATCATACAAAACCATCTTATCGGTAGTGGATTGTAAAGAATTGTTAATCACTATTCTTTTCAAACTCAATCCCCTCATAGAGATCCGCTAAAGCAATTTCCACATGGAGCGATCGCACCCTCACCACTGCATCTAAACCCTGATGGACAATAAAGAGCCATTCCTGCTCTCCCTGCTTGATAAATTGCTCCACCTGGGGCCGGTCTTGGGCAATCAGCAGATATTCCTGAAACGTCGGAATCGTGCGATAGGCGGTAAACTTATCAGCACGGTCATACTCTGCCGTTGAAGGTGACAACACCTCCGCTAATAAAATCGGGTTGATCACCGTATCCTTTCGCCCTGCCTTTAACTCCAGGGGTTCTGCGATCGCCATCACATCCGGATAGGTGTAAATGTCGCGCTCCGGAATCCAGAGCCGCTGATCCGTCACAAAAACACTGTAGGGTTTTTGGCGCAGGGCAAACCAGAGCAAAGCACTAAGCGCATTCGTAAGTTTATTATGGTTAGGTGTTCCACCCGTCATGGGGATAATTTCTCCATTGCGATACTCATTGCGGATCTCTGATTCCACCTCTAGGGCGAGATAATCCTCAGCGGTGTAGGTTTTGGCTTCAGCCGTTGCGATCGCCATTTGTCATACCTCCATTCAGTAATGTATGAGCGAAAGATAGGGGAGTTCATTTCCTTAAATGTAGCTTAAGGGGTTTTGAGGCGATAGCCGACCCCGTGAACGGTTTCGAGCCAATCCCTGGGTGCGCCAGCGGCCCGGAGTTTTTGCCGGAGGCTTTTAATATGTACCTTAATCGTCGCATCGCTGGGATAATCTGCCGCTGCCCAAAGGCGATCGCGCAATAAATCCCGATTCACCACTTGGGAACCTTGACGCAGTAACAGTTCTAAAATCGCAAATTCTTTGGGGGTGAGATGGAGGGGGCGATCGCCATAGCGCACTTCATAATTCCCCGCATTCAAACTTAATTCTCCCCATTGCAATGTGGGGGGGAGAGCCGTTTTGCCCCGGCGCAATAGGGCCCGTAATTGAGCCTGGACTTCTTGCAAATTGACCGGCTTCACCATATAGACATCCGCCCCCGCATCCAAACCCGTTACTTTATCAGCGGTAGTATCCCGTGCCGTTAGCATCATCACCGGAATTTGCGAACCTGAGCGGCGCAACCGCTGACAAAGGCCCAAACCATCTAGTTTCGGCAATGTCACATCTAAGAGGATCAAATCATACTGGCCACACTGAAGATAATCCCAAGCCATTTCGCCATTATTGACCACATCAACGTGATACCGCTGGGCAGTGAGGACTTCGGTGAGGGAGGCGGCTAATTGTTGATCGTCTTCAGCAAGGAGAATATTCATAATTTTGGGGGCCATTCCCCCCTAGGATCGCTAGGCCATGGTGGGGATTCTGTAGTCTAGGCTACCGCAAGGGAGGCGATCGCCCCTAGGTTAAATCTTGATAAAACGCAAGAATCAGCCCTTGGGTCAAAGATTGAGGGTCAACGGCAGGATTAACGGTCAAAGTTGATCGAGGGGCGAAAAGATGTAGGGGCGAAAAATTTTTCGCCCCTATCTGGCTGGCTAAACCGCAAATATTTTCATCACTTCATCGCCGAGATGGTTAATGACTTTGACGGCGATGCGGCCAGATTTGGGTTTGTTGAAGGGGCGGGAAATGTTGCCGTAGAGACTGGCCCAAGCTTCTTGATCGATTTCGGCTTTGAGGGTGGTTTTAAGGGATTTATAGGGGTCGTTTGCGCCGAGAAAATAGGCATGGCGGACAAAGAAGCTTTCTTCATTGTAGTCGGTATCGATGAACCAACAGGCGATTTCGTCGGTATTACTGGCTCTAACTTCGCCAGATTGGGGATGGAAGACATCTACCCCGAAGATAGTGATTTGTGAGTAGTGGTTAGTGGTTAGTGGGAGAGAGACTGCATGAGCGATCGCAGCATTTTGCTGATTTCTGTGCAATTGCTCAAGATGCTTTCTGAACTGATCGGGGTTAGATAATGCAGCCTGACGGACAACATCACGAAGGTTTCTAGTTCCGCGAGAGAGCCTCGCGCAATGCCAAGCGACTGTAGAAACTCCCCAGTTGTACGCCGTGCTTGTCCCTCGGTGATGTTTGCTGGAATTGATGTCGCTGCCCGCCGCATCTGTGAGATAATCCCAAACTTCTCGGCAGCAGGAAAGTTCTGCGTAATTTCGTAAATCTGAACTGCTAAGTCCATTGATTTCTGCCAAACAATCAAGTCCCGATACGATTTTAAATATTTCATAGGGTGCTATAGGGTTTCCAAAACTATTCACTAACCACTCTTCACTAGCCACTAAAATATCCGGTTCGCCAAAAATAACAAAAAGGTTGCCCGCTCCGGTGTTTTTGAGGGTGTCGGCCATATGGAGGTCGGCGTTCATGGTGGCTCTGAGGATTTGGATGCGGCCAAGTTTGGCGAGGTCGGCGCAGTGGGCATCGTAGCTAAAGGCGCAGGAGATGAGGACATCAAAGCCTGCGTCGGCGGCTTCTCTGGCGGCGGCGATCAGGTCGGGTCGGGAGACTGTGCCGAATTCGGGGCCGATGAAGATACCGGCGCGTTTAGTGGTTAGTGATGAGGGGTTAGGGGTTAGTGATGAGGTGTTAGGGGTTAGTGATGAGGGGTTAGGGGTTAGTGATGCGGCGTTAGGGGCTAGTGCTG
>NZ_JAYGHW010000103.1:0-28868 GCF_034932185.1 Spirulina sp. CCNP1310
GTTTTTTCGGCGGCGCTTGATTCGACCAAATCCTTTTGCCATGAGCTTTTCTCCCTGAGTCTTCCTCCTCTAGCCTCTCACATTTTTCCCTGGGGGCTCAGTTTTTTCTTTTTTTCGATGTGCCCATCAGCAAATCATTAATAACTCGATGAATCAAGTTCAAAGCATCCATCATCAAGAAACCGAGTTGTATTTTACCGTACCTAACAGTTTAAACTATTTTCGAGTAAATACTTTTTCCACAAAAGAACCTGAGACATTAGAATGGATTGATAAAATTCCTCATAATTCCATACTTTGGGATATTGGTGCTAATGTTGGACTTTACAGTTGCTATGCTGCCAAAGCTAGAAACTGCCAAGTGTTTGCTTTTGAACCATCAGTATTTAATCTTGAATTGCTGGCACGAAATATTTTCCTCAATGATTTAACTCATCAAATAACTATTATTTCTTTACCCCTTACCGATCAACTGAGTCAAAGCACTCTCAATATGACCAGTACCGATTGGGGAGGGGCGTTATCTACCTTTGGTCAAAACTATGGAGATGATGGTAGAATTTTGAAAAGAGTGTTTCAATTTCAAACAATTGGGATTTCAATAGACGACGCTATTCAAATGTTTGAAATGCAAATGCCAGATTTCATAAAAATGGATGTAGATGGTATTGAACATTTAATTTTGAAGGGTAGCATAAAAGTTCTGGAAAATGTCCAGAGTGTATTGATAGAAATCAATGAAGACTTTGAAAAGCAAGCAATTGAATCACAAGGTTATTTGCAAAAAGCTGGTCTAGTTTTTCAAGAAAAACGTCATTCAGAAATGTTTGATAGTAACCCTCGTTTTGGCAACACCTACAATCAAATTTGGTATCGTCCAAACAGCATTTAGAGTAAATAATGTGAGCAATGCTATTAATTTACTTCAAGCAGCAAGACTAATATTGTGGGACTTTGATGGAGTCATTAAAGATTCTGTTACTGTTAAATCTATAGCCTTTGAACAGCTATTTTTAACCTACGGTTCAGATATTGCCAAACAAGTTCGCGTTCACCATGAGAATCATGGCGGAATTTCCCGATATGATAAAATTCCCATTTATTTAGCTTGGGCGGGTGAGCCTACAGATAATTTCACCGTAGAAAAATTCTGCAAGCAATTTTCGCAAATGGTTCAGCAAGCGGTCATTGATTCTCCTTGGGTGCCAGGGGTAGAAAATTATTTACGGAAGAATCCCCATAATCAAATCTTTATCTTAGTCACAGCTACGCCACAGGCAGAAATTGAAACCATTTTATCAGCCTTGCATTTGCGCGAATGTTTTACCGCAATTTATGGATCTCCTGTAAGTAAAAAACAAGCAATTCAAACTGCTTTAGAAACTTACCAACTTGAGTCACAAAATTGTGTGATGATTGGAGATACCAAAACAGATTGGCAAGCAGCGCTGGCAAACAACGTTCCTTTTCTTTTCCGTTGTTGTGGTGCAAAAGAACGAGGAATGGAAGATTATAGAGGAGAATCGATAACCGATTTTACGCATCTTGTCAACAATCTCTGAGAAATTCAGGAAAACTTCATCATTAACTTCTTTGTCTAAACCCAGTTTTGTACTAAAACATCAATACTTCATATTTAATTTAATTCAATGATTTGTGCCTTAATGATTGGTCGTGCAGGTAGCACAGGTTTTCCCGGTAAGAATACTTATCCGATTTTGGGTCGCCCTCTTTGTGCCTATCCCCTGATGGCAGCCCGCAATTCCCGTTATATTTCTCATGTTTTTGTTTCTACAGATTGTCTAAAAATTACTGCTGTTGCTCAGGAGTTTGGGGCTGAATTTATACAGAGACCGTCAGAACTAGCCACGAAAGAAGCTTTGGGGGAAGATGTCTTTGCTCACGGCCATCAAGAAATTAAACGTCGATTAGCTGCTGATGGCGAGAGCATTGAGTTGATGGTGTTACTTTTTGCAAATGCAGCAACCATTACAGCAGAACTCATTGATCAAGGGATTGAAATGTTACGTCAGGATTCTTCTTTGGATTCAGCCGTTACAACCTCTGTCTATAATATGTGGAGTCCACTGCGGGCGCGGAAAATAAAAGAAGATGGCTGCTTACATCCTTTTATCCCTTTTGAAACCTTTGGCGATCCCAAAACACTCAATTGCGATCGCGACTCTCAAGGTGAAGTTCATTTTGCGGATATGTCCGTCTCAGTCGTTCGTCCTCATTGTTTAGAACATCTTGAAGATGGGCTATTACCCCAAAAGTGGATGGGACAAAAGATTGCGCCAATTTGTTCTTGGGGAGGATGTGACATTGACTATGAATGGCAAGTTCCAATGGTAGAATTTTGGCTAAAAAAGCACGGTATCAAAGACGCGAGTGAGGAGTGATCAAAAAACTATGACATCCCAAAATCAGCTTTACCAAAAACATAATAGCTTTGTGGAATTACGCAACCACAACCATCAGGGAATTGAAAAAACTCTCAACAGAATTGCCACCCTGCGATCTTCTAACCCTGAACGAAATCAATTTTTAAGTAGCGACCAACAGTCAATCTTACAACGAGTTTATCGAGACTTACTCGATGGAGGTGTACCAGAAGAACCACAATTTACCCTCAGTCCTAATGTAGTGGAAGAAATTGCTCGGATTGAAGACTCAGACTTGCCCCGTTACCTGATTCACCGCTATCGTTACGAGATTTATCCCCAGAATCATACCTTAGATAGCTATCCCCCTTATTTACAAATTGAGCCTACCTCAATCTGTAATTATCGTTGTGTGTTCTGTTATCAAACAGATGATGTTTTCACACAACGCAAGAATGGATTTATGGGGCACATGACCTTTGAAACGTTTCGTGGGATTATCGATCAAGCTGAGGGACATATTGAATTTATCTCCTTAGCTTCTCGCGGTGAGCCACTTCTCTGCCCAGAGATTGAAGAAATGTTAGCTTACACACGGGGCAAATTTCTTAATCTCAAAATGAACACGAATGCTTCTATGTTAGATGAGCGCAAAGCTCATGCAATTTTACAAAGTGGTATTCAAACCTTGGTGTTTTCTGCTGATGCTGCTCAAGAACCCTTGTATAGTCAGTTACGAGTCAATGGCAAGCTGGAACGGGTTTTAAGTAATATTAAGCAATTTCAAAAAATCAAGGAATCCCAATACAGAAACTCCAAAATTATTACTCGTGTTTCAGGAGTTAAGTTTGATGAACGTCAAAATCTAGATGACATGGAACAATACTGGGGAGAATTAGTCGATCAGGTAGCTTTTGTTAACTATAATCCCTGGGAAAATGTTTATGATAGCCCCTTGACAGAAGTCAATCAATCTTGTTCTGATCTTTGGAGGCGAATGTTTGTGTGGTGGGACGGAACAGTAAATCCTTGTGATGTGGATTATAAGTCGACACTGGCAATTGGGACATTGAAAACAGCTAACACATCTCAATTATGGCAGTCTGATATTTACAATCAACTGCGAAGATTGCATTTCAATCAACAGCGTTCTCAAAAATCACCTTGTAATCGTTGTACAGTTGTTTGATCGTAAGGATTCAGGTATCTGAAACGCAGTCACAGCAAGGCTTTCAAAATCGAGGTGAGTTCTAAACTAACAGTTCATTCTCAATAAGTACGCAAGACTAGGGATTACAGCCTTATTTATTGAGAATGACAAAATAGCTCAAAATAGCTGAAACCCATACTAAGCAATGCTTACAGCCAAATTCTCATGACCTGAATGCTTACGTTTAATCGTGTACTATTTTACTATTTAAAGATATGCCATACTACAAATCTTGGGTTGATCAAGTTCATCGAGTTCGAGGAAATTTCACATCACGCCTTGATAAAATCAGATTAGATAAAAACGAAAGAATAACATCTTTTCAAAAAGATTTTTTCAATAAGGTTATAGAAACACTTCGACCAGAGCATTTGACAGCTTATCCAGAAATCGAGCCATTGTATTCTAGAATAGCTGAGTCTCTAGGGGTCAAGCGCGAACAAGTTGTTGTAACGGCAGGATCCGACGCAGCCATTAAAAACTGCTTTGAACTATGTGTTGAGCCAAGAAGCAAAGTAATTACCATTAGCCCAACTTTTGCAATGGTTGACATTTATGCCCAGCTTTTTAATGCTTTACAAATTAAAATTAGATATAATAAACAGCTTTCTTTAGATTATGCCAAACTTTTGAAATCACTGAATTCCGAGATTTCTTTAATTGTGTTAGCGAATCCGAATAGTCCCACAGGAACTCTGATTCCTCAAGAAATTTTGTATAATATTCTTGAGAAGGCACAGAGTTCTGCCACAACTGTCTTAATAGATGAAGCGTATTATGGCTTTTGTAAGCAAACGGTTTTACCATTAATCTCACACTTTGAGAATCTTGTAGTAGCTAGAACCTTCTCTAAGTCGGCAGGTTTAGCTGGTTGTCGTATAGGATATCTAGTTGCTCAAGAAAGATTAGCACAGCGTCTCTATAAATTTCGTCCAATGTATGAAGTGAATGCAATTGCTGTAATGATTGCTTCAGCAATTTTGGAGAATCCCGAAATAGTTAATCAATACTTAGAAGAAACAGAAAAAGGAAAGTCTTATGTAATAGAAGTTCTAAATCAACTCAAGATTAACTATCTAGATACCCATACAAACTTTCTACATTTTGACTGTGGAGTAAATTATAAAAGACTCATGCAAGCTTTCAACCAAAATGGAATTTTGGTAAAAGGCGGACTAGGGATATCAGGGTATGAAAATTATCTACGTTTAACGACGGGGCCTATAGAGGTAATGCAACCAGCAGCAAAAATAATCCAATCAGTTTTAGGGAACTAACCAAAAAGCTATAACCACGAATGAAATGAAAAATAAAAATAGCAAGAACATCATCTATAAGACAGCAAGAATTTCAAAATATTATCAAAGCAATAGAGTTAAGTGGGAACAATTTTATCCATCCGAACGAATCGTGTTTGAAAAACTCAACCCAAAATCTAATGTTCGAGTGCTAGACATCGGCTGTGGTTGTGGCGGACTTGGACTGGCTTTAGCTGAAAAATTCTCTATTTCTGATTATACAGGGGTTGAAATTAATGAGCAAGCTGTTAGGGCTGGACAATCTTTAAATCCCAATGCTCGTTTGCTATGTACTGATATTCTTCACTCATATCTTCCTGACGAGCTATCACAACCGTTCGATCTAGTCGTTTCTCTTAGCTGTATAGATTGGAATATTGAGTTCAATAATATGCTCAATCGGGCTTGGAAGCTTGTTAAAGCAGGAGGTTATTTTGTATCAAGTTTTCGATTAACTCATCAAAGTGGTGTAGCAGATATTAATCGTTCCTATCAATTTATTAACTTTGAAGAACAGCGGGAAGGAGAAAAAGCTCCTTATGTTGTGTGTAATGCTTCTGAATTACTAGGTGAACTCCGCAGTTTTAATCCTAACAAAATTTACGGATATGGTTATTGGGGAAAACCCAGTAAAACAGCAGTAACTCCTTTCGAGCAAGTTTGCTTTTGTGTAATTGCCCTTTACAAAGGCGAATTTCCTGAAATATCTCCTTCAGTCACTTTAGAGTTTCCTCCAGAAATAATAAAATCTCTAAACTAGAGCGTACTCATCATGAACTTAGCTTGGTTAAATTGTTGATCGAATCAATATGAAAGGCAACTGTCTACGCGATCCCGTTAATTCTTTTACTCTTCTAGTGTGGGACATAGAAGGTCAGCCTCCCGCAGGAGACTGGACTACAGTGCTCTGGCGTAGTTTTCCCGGCAATGACGATACCAATGTCATCTCTATTCCTAAATTGGTAGAGGAACAGGCTGATGAATTGCGAACTCGTTATCTCGCTTGGCTTTACGACTTAGGAGAATCCAAAATACAAGGAGTTAGACTAATAGATCGTCTTGCCATACGTCCAACTTTTAGCTACTGGTGGATGACACTTCCTGCGCTTTGTAGTTACGAACCCCAGAGTCCTATATACACTGTCATCCGACTTCTGGCACTAGAGGAAATACATAATCAGCTATCACCTAAAAAAATATTGCTAGTAAGTAGCAATAAATTATTGGCTCAAACAATGAGGTTGTGGTGTAAAAAAATCAAGAGAGAGTTTAAATGGGAACGAATTCATAAAACTACAACTCAATTATCTTTGGTCAGAAAAATTTATGCTTCCTTACCTTATTCGTTACAAGCAGTTATATCTTTATTTCACTATATTTGGCAACGTCGGCATCTCACACAGCAAAAAATCGACTGGACAGCAACATCAGATGCAGATGTAACCTTTGTCAACTATTTGTGTAACTTAACACCCAAAGCACTATCAACGGGTCACTTTTCATCTCACTATTGGACGAGTTTAGTCAATGTTCTGAGTGAAGAAGGATTGAAAAGTAACTGGATTCATCACTATATCAAGCATCCCGATGTTCCTTTGACCCAAAAAGCAGAAGAATTGATTGCCAAGTTTAATCAAAACGGTACTAATCAACAGTTTCATCTATCGTTAGATAATGTGCTATCAATTTCGATTATCTTAGCGGTTATCCGCGATTATATGCGCCTAGCTTCGATAAGTTTTACACTAAAATCTTTCAGGGACAAATTTTTTCCAGCCCAGTCCAGTATTAATCTATGGCCTTTATTAAAACAAGACTGGTACAATTCCATAACTGGGCCAAATTCTATCTCAAACTGTCTGTTTTTAAATCTTTTTGAGCGACTTTTAGCTCAAATACCTCCCCAAAAGTTAGGAATTTTTCTTCAAGAAAATCAGAGTTGGGAAATGGCTTTTATTTATGCATGGCGAACATCAGAACATGGCCAATTGATTGGCGTACCACATTCAACCGTAAGGTACTGGGATTTACGTTATTTTTTTGACCCGCGCAGCTATGATAGCAATACAAAAAACAAATTACCAATGCCTAACTTTGTAGCCGTTAACGGTCCTGTATCAATGAAAATGTATCAAGAAGGGGGCTATCCAAAAGAACAAATTATTGAAGTTGAAGCACTGCGATATTTGGCTTTAGCTGACGAAGTGCATCACAAAAGTCAAGTTAGTTCCTTAAAACTGTTAGTGTTAGGAGACTATTTTTCCGACAATTTTCACCAGCAAATGCTATTTTTAGAGAAATCCGAATTCACCCTATCTTCCAATATTTACTATTCCAAGATTTACTATACAGTTAAACCTCATCCCATTTTAACTATTAACAGTAGTGATTATCCTACATTAAAATTCCAAATAAGTAATTTGCCTCTTGTAGAGTTATTACCTGACCATGATGTTGTGTTTACCAGTAATGGGACTTCCGCAGCAGTAGATGCTTATTGCACTGGAGTTCCTGTTATATCCTTATTAGATGGTAATAGCTTTAATATTAGTCCTCTAAAAGGTTTGAAAAATACTACTTATGTCTCTAGCCCAAGTGAACTGACTACAGCGTTACTCTTCCACATAAATAACGAAACTAAAAATTACCCTCAAACCTATTTCCGCTTAGATCAAAATATACCAAGGTGGAAAACCATTATCAAACAAATATGTCATTGATTTATGATGCCTAAAGTTTCAATAATTATCCCTACTTATAATCGAGCTTCAGCTCTAAAGCGGTGTTTGAATTCGCTCACTTTTCAAACTTTTCAGGATTTTGAGGTTCTTGTGTGTGATGATGGCTCAACAGATGATACGGAAGAAGTAGTTAATAGTTTCCTGAGCAGATTAACCATAAAGTATTATTGGAGTGAAAACTCTGGAGGTCCAGCTAAACCGAGAAATATAGGAATCGCGCAAGCATGTGGAAAGTACCTTGCTTTTTTAGACTCCGACGATTGGTGGAAATCTCAAAAACTAGAGAAATCAGTTCATGCATTGGAGGCCGGGGCAAATTTTGTGTATCACGACTTGTATATTATGCCATCCTCATGGACACAATCACGAATTTGGAACAGAACTAGAGTGAGACAGCTTGTAGCTCCTGTTTTCGAAGATCTTCTCCTTAATGGTTCAGCGATTTGTAATTCTAGCGTCGTAGTACGGCGTGAGATTATGGAAAATATCCAAGGCTTTTCCGAGGATACTAAACTTATTGCAGCAGAAGACTACGATGCTTGGCTGCGCGTATCAAAGTTGACTGATGCTTTTGTCAGACTGCCTGATTGCCTTGGCTATTACACAGTCGGTGCAGATAATATATCCAGTGCAAATCGGAGTATTATGAACATTAATAGACTTTTAGAGATACATGGCAAAGAGATCAAAGAACAACATGGAAAAATTCCTGGGTGGATGAGTTATACCTTGGCTTCCAGTTACTACAAAAAAAAGGTGTTTGATAAATCACAAATATATGCACTATATACTATAAAAGAATACTCATGTATCGACTTGAAAGTAAGATCTGTATTTATTACAGTGTTAATATCATTAAGGAGTATTTTTATTCACTAATGAATTTCACGCAGCAGTCCAAAACATTGAAACCCAGTTTTAGTATTTCGTTATTTATAATTTTGGGTGCGATCTACGCCTTTGGAACTTTTGGTTTTTTGAACCTCTTTGGAGCAAGAACTGCATTTCAGCTTATTTATCTTGGAAGCATTTTTGGCATCACGCTTTTTCTATTAAACCAGCATTTTTCTCGAAAAAAGGCTTTTAAGGCATTGCTCTTTTTTAGTTTGATGGGTTTAGGAGGACTCGCCAATGCTGGACTCTTGACATCACCCGTTGAATCTGTAGTCATGTTAGCCGTTTTATTAACTATTACTTTATTACCAAAGCGAGAGATACTCCAACTAGCCCGCATCCTGGTTAAAGCTACGTTTGTACTGTGTTCTTTGGTCTTAGTTGCCTATATCTATTACCAAAGTAATCCAAGTGAATTTTTAAGTGCAAATTTTCATATCTATGATTCAACTGTTGGTTCAGCTAGAATAATCCCAACGCATTTCATGGATTGGATCTCCTTTACTAGTGGAGATGGTTTCATGGTATTTGGTGAGGTGAGTTCACGAATGAAAGGCTACTCCAATGAGCCATCCTCAACCATAGTCCATTATCTTGCCCCAGCAGTTCTTGCTTTTTTGCTTGGTGGTAGATATTTTTATTTAGGAATCTTTATTTTAATGGTTAATATCATTGCTATTGCGTCGTTCGTAGGACACATCATTGTAATTTTATCATTGGCATTACTTTTTATTTTTCTTGTGACTCGCAAGCAAGCTAAATTTTTTGTTTGTATTTGTGGAGCATTGCTTATTTTTCTAATACTATCGCCGTCGATGATGACAGACTTATTTAATATTGTTTCCGGTCAGTTTGGTTCAGACTTTGATTTAATTCACCGTAAACTGTTAGTAGGTGTTTCAGGATCATCCAACTTAGAGATCCGTCAACAAGGCATGATCACCGGAATAAAACTATTAATCACATCGCCTCTTGGATACTCAACTAATTTATTGGGTGCAGGTTCAGGATTGTTGTATACCGTTAGCGCGTTCTCTGGGTGGATTGGAGTAGCTATTTTTGTGCTGTACATTGCTTATATTTTAAAATTAGTCTTCTTGTGGTTAAGGAAAGGTCGCACATCCCTAAGCCAAAAATATGGTCTCGCCCTGATGGTTTCAGTTATATTCGTCACACTTTTTATCTCTGGCTACGGTTGGGAAAGACCAGCGGGTCTCGTTATGTTTGTGGTATTCCATCGAGTTGTTGCGATTCATTATCAATCTATTGAAATCCAACCTCATAATTCAACAACAAAGCGTATTTTCCTCCCAAACCCAAATTAAAAAATGTATGCAGGTCAAAGAAAATGAAAATAACTAAAGCTATATGTAAATTTCTAATGAAACTGTTTCCCACCTATCCCGATTCAAACGATCCTCATTTGTGGGAAGTGTTTAAGACAAATCATTACCTAAATGGTTCAGATTGTTGGCAAAAAAAGTAAGATATTCATCCTCGTTTGCCTCATATGAATACGAACAGAATAAAAAAGATAGTTGGCTGGAAAAATTTTTTTTTTCGAATCACTGAAACCGAACTGAATGGAAAAGTTCTTCTTGATTTGGGATGCTTTACAGGAGGACGTATCACAGCCTGGACAAAACGCTATAAACTAAAACTTGGTCTGGGTTTAGATATTAATCCTGTTTTTAAAATTGCTTCTGAAGAGTTTGCTACATCTCACGGGATTTCAAATATACAATTCACAACTGCTTTTGGAGAAAACTTACCGTATGCTGACAACTCTGTTGATTATATTATTTCAACCGATGTGTTCGAGCATGTCAGAAATGTTGAAATGGTCATGAATGAATGTTATAGAGTTTTAAAGAAAGGTGGAAAATTATGTGTCGTTTTTCCACAATATTTGCAACCATTTGAAGCACACTTAGGTATGGCAACTAACACCCCGGCACTACATTGGTTCTTCAGTGGCAAAACAATTAGTGAAGCATACATTAATATTATTAACGAGAGAGAAGGCTCACATTGGTATGCACCAGAAAACTTCCCTTTACATGATTGGGAGAGGTTATTTGCACTCAACGGGATAACAATCCACAAATTCAAAAAAATCCTATCTCAACAAAAGCGGTCAGTCGTTGATAGCAAGATTAAACCTATCCTAACAGATGGACGGAGATCTAGAAAACTTGCGTTCAAGTTACTAAGTAGCTTACTTACTCCGTTAGCTTATATTCCGTATTTCAATGAGTATTTTGTGGGTCGAGTGAACTATATTCTTACAAAATAGGATAACTTCAGCTTTCAGATAAAATTCTTCATAACTGAAAATATAATTTCCCTATGAGAAGCAACTTGGGCAGCCCAGCAATAGTAATGGGAGCCGGATTTATCGGAAAAAATCTAATTCGCAGATTGATTGCTGAAGGAGTATCTCTACGAGTACTCGATCATAATGAATGTCCTACGGAATTTCAAGGAATTGTCGAATGGATCAAAGGTGATTTTCATAACCGAGTTACCCTTGAGCGTGTTATAAGTGGAATCGACACAGTTTATCATCTCATATCAAGTACCGTTCCAGGCGATTTACATATTAACGTAGCTGATGAGATTAGAGACAATGTACTTAGTACATTGGCACTGATAGATTTATCTATTAAATGTGGTGTTCGTCGTGTTGTATTTACCTCATCTGCTTCCGTTTACGGTGTTCAGGAAAAATTTCCAATTAATGAATCAGCGCACACTAATCCAATTAGTGTTCATGGCATTCACAAACTCATGGTAGAGAAATTTTTGTTGTTGGCGAATTGGAAAAATTCAATCGATATACAAATTGTTAGACTTTCAAATCCTTATGGTCCGGGTCAAAGTTTAACAGGACGTCAAGGCTTCATTGCTATTGCAATTGGTTGTTTATTGCGAGATGAAACACTGACGCTACGGGGGCAGGGTGAAATGATTCGTGATTTTATTTTTGTAGAAGACGCTGTTTTGGCTATCGCAAAAGCTGGTGCTACCAGTGGCAAAACTAGTATTTACAACATCGGATATGGAAAAGGCTATTCTTTAGCAGAAGTTTTGAATTATATTGAAGCCATTGCTGGTAAAAAAATAGTAGTTGACTTTGCTGAGTCTCGTAAGGTAGATATACCAATCAGCATTCTGGATATTAGTTTAGCCGGTCGTGATTTAGATTTTTCCCCTTCAATAAGCTTGGCTGAAGGAATCAAAAAAACTCTAAAATCCAACGGCATGAAAGTTTAAACAACAGCAGTAAACTATTTATTAGCTTTATGACTTCTCAATCAAAAATAATTTTCGTTGGAAATGCACGTAGCTATCATACACTAGACCTGTGCAGGTCTTTGCATAAGCATTTACCCAAAAAATCCTGGGTTTTTTTTACTGACTGTATAGAAAGTGAAGGACATATCCGAATAATTGATGATCAAGATGCAGTACAAAAGCTTCTTTTGATTGATCCTTTACTCTTTAGAGATCAGTCAACTAAAGCAAATTTATGGCGCAATTTGCTTAAACTACTTCTTGCTCCTTTACAAGCCGTGTTACTTAAAATTCGAGTAGGGAATCCAAAAGAAAAGGTTATTCATGCTCATACTTTTTATTATGGAATGCTATGTCGTATGGCAAAACTACCTTTTTTCTTTACACCACAGGGTGGTGAGTTAACAGAGAGACCTAAAGAATCTGATTTTTATAGGTTTCTAATGCAATGGACTTTATCTGGAGCAAAATATACATTTGTTGACTCACGTCGCATGCTGAACATGGCTCAAGAATTAGGCTGTAAAAATGTTTCAATACATCAGTATGGCATTGACACTGCCTCTTGTTTGGCTGCCGATATAGGACTTAAGCGTTGGCGAGTTATTTCAAATAGAGGTATTGAAAAGAACTACCAAATTGACCTAATTCAAACAGCTAGAGACCGCGAATGTGATGATGTTTCTCTGACTTTCTTTTACCCGCTCTGGGACAGTCTATATCGTTCTGCTTTTCAAGAAAAACTTAGACCAAATGATCAAGATTTAGGAAGGATTGAAAAAATCAAATGTTATCAACTGTATGCGGAGTCTATTTTGGTGATCTCCATTCCTCGAAGTGACTCTTCCCCTCGCTCTGTATACGAAGCTATTTTTTGCGGCGTTCCCGTAGCAACAGTGTCATCACCCTGGGTTGATGATCTTCCATTTTCTATGCGCAAGAGAGTCCTTTTGGTTGATCCACAATCTCCTGGTTGGTTTCGACAAGCATATATCTGGGCTCAACAATGTGTCAATGATCCGTTTGTGCCGTGTTCAACTGCAATATCAAAATTTGATCAATTTGCAGTGGCTTATGACATAGTTCATGGTTTCTATTTTTCAGACAAATAGCAAATTTCATAGAGGTGAAAACAGCAGAAATTTTGCTGTTGAAAAGTTTCAAGGTTTTAGAATGTGTCTGTAAAGAAAAGATTAAGCAGCAAGACGTTTGAGCATTAAAGAGGTCATGGCTTGATAGACGACACACTCACTTATTTCGGGAAGATGCTCTAGGCATTTTCTGTTCTCTTGCGTTCTTTACCCCCTTTTTTCATATTTTGAGGCTTTCACCCCCCTCTTTTTTATCTTTTCTTCACAGATACCCTCTAGGTACATTCTCCCTTCGCCATTGTGCCCCCGCCAACTTCACCCTTAACCCAATTTGTTTCACCAACGACTCCACTCGACCCGAACCAATCGAGTGCCCCGCTTCCTGCCAAGCCTGGTAGTCAATAATCCGAGTCTGGTGATGCCTTAAGTAATTGATAAACCCCGTTGCTCCCCGACATCGCTGTCGGTGTAGATACTCAATGGCCTTCTGGGTCTCCCCTCGCCAGAGCAATGCTCGTATCTGCGACTGTTGGGCCAGTGTTCCTTGTACCTTGTTGGCATTTTCGAGCAAATGATACCAATCAAGGACTTCGAGCCGTTGTTGTGATGTCGCAATCTCACTGACGGTAGTGCATTTTAGTGCAGGCTAGAGGAAAAGATAGGGGCATCTTGCTCCGCCAGCTTCTCTCTGATGCCACGATTATACTCATGGATGAACAGCCGGTAGCGCATTTTAGCGACAGATCGGAGGTGACACTGGAGTTCTCTGGCTTCAGATGGGGTCATGGGGAGTGATGGTTAAGTCTACACCGTAGTTTTAGTGTAATTTCTCCCCCTGGGACAACAGAGTGTTTATACTTAGGGAGAATATGTAATGCTCCCCCCCATTAACTTAATTTTTTGATGTGATGTGTGGTATATCTGGTTACTTCGTCACCGCTAATAAATCACCCTCGGCTGCCGCATTGTTTGTGGCTAAAACAACGTTGAATCACCGTGGACCAGATGATTCTGGCATATTTGACGATCACATGCATGGGGTCGGTCTTGTCCACACGCGACTGTCGATCCTCGACCTATCGCCATTGGGACATCAACCCATGGCCAGTAAAGATGGTCGGGTGGTGCTGGTGTTCAACGGAGAAATTTATAATTTCCGCGAACTACGGACAGAACTGGAGGTGGAAAGCTATAGCTTTCGGGGTCGTTCGGATACTGAAGTATTGCTTAACCTCTATCTATCCCAAAGAAAGTCTGTGGACGGGGTGAAGGGGATGCTGCGACGACTCAATGGCATCTTTGCTTTTGCGATATGGGATGCTGATCGCGAAACACTGCTGCTAGCCCGAGATGCCCTAGGCGTGAAGCCGCTCTATTACAGTGCTACAGAAGAAGGGCTTGCTTTTGCTAGCGAGATCAAGGCACTGCTGCCTTTATTACCAAAGGGGGGCGACCAGTTAGACACCCCATTGGGAAACTTAGATGCTGCTGCTATCGATCGCTATCTCAGTTTCCTTTGGTGTCCAGGAGCAGGTACACCCACTCAAGCCATACGCCAACTCGGCCCTGGGGAAGGAATGTGGGTCAAGAAGGGTGCGATCGCCACCCCCTTCACTTGGTATCGCTTACCTGCTTTCCATCCTCACCCCTGGGAAGACAAGACAAGACCGCGATCGCCAGATCAACTGACGGTAAAAGACGCAATCCATGGCACAGAGCAACATTTACGCCAGGCTGTACATCGCCAAATGATTGCTGATGTACCCGTGGGAGCCTTTCTCTCCGGTGGACTGGACTCCAGTAGCATCGTCACCTTTGCCCGAGAGCATAATCCGAGCCTCCAGTGTTTCACGATTGAGGTAACAGGACTTCAAGAAGAGGGAATCACCGATGATCTCCCCTACGCTCGTCGGGTTGCTGAACATTTAAACGTGCCGCTAGAAGTTGTCCAGGTCGATGCAGCACGCATGGCAGAGGATCTTCCTGCAATGGTAGCCCAACTGGATGAACCCCTCGCCGATCCAGCACCGCTCAATGTCCTTTACATCAGTCGCCTCGCCCGTGAACAGGGCATCAAAGTGCTACTATCCGGGGCGGGAGGAGATGACCTGTTTACTGGCTATCGTCGCCACCAAGCCCTCATGATGGAACGTTATTGGACTTGGCTCCCTCAATCTATCCGAGTACAACTAGAACGCTTGACAGGTGGTTTAGATCAACGGCGATCGCTCACTCGGCGATTACGCAAGCTGTTTCACGGCGCAGCCCTAGAAGGTGATGCCCGACTGGTGAACTATTTTCGCTGGGTTGATCGAAAAGATTTAATCGCCCTTTATACCCTAGACTTTCGGGCTGCTTTGGGCAATTCCCAAGCGGAAGAACCCATGCTTGATTTCCTGTCTGAACTGCCCCCTGAGACTCATCCAGTCGAGCGACTACTAGCTCTAGAACAACGCTTTTTTCTCACCGATCACAACCTCACCTACACCGATAAAATGTCAATGGCAGTGGGTGTTGAAGTGCGAGTCCCGTTCTTAGACCTCGACTTGGTTGAATTTGCTGCCCAAATTCCCCCCCGATATAAACAACGCGGTCGTGAAGGGAAATGGGTGCTGAAAAAAGCCATGGAACCCTATTTACCTCAAGATATTATCTATCGACCTAAATCTGGTTTTGGTGCGCCCCTACGACGCTGGATGCGCTATGAATTGCGCGAACTATTAGCTGATGTGCTGAGTGAACAAAGCCTGAAACATCGAGGATTGTTTGATCCTGCGGCTGTGCAGCGACTCATTTTTGACAATGACAAAGGAACAATCGATGCTAGCTATACTTTGCTTTCCTTAATTTGTATTGAGCTTTGGTGTCGGCAATTTGTCGATCAAGCAGAACTACATAAAAAGTCTTTCCATCAACAGTAACCTCATGTCCCAAAGACAAAATTTAGAGAAAAAACAAGTGCATGACTTCTGGAATGAAGCTGCATGTGGAGAAAGTCTTTATCTAAATGACGTTGATTCTACAGCTTATCAAGCCCAAGCTGAAACACGCTATCGACTTGGGTGCATCTCACTTTGGAAACCCCCCTTCTCCCTCCTTGGGAGAAGGGGTTGGGGGATGAGGGCATAGTCGCCTAACTGAGATGCACCCATCGACTTGAACCTTTCATTGCAGCATTCGCTGACTTTCCTGCTAGTCAAGGAAAAAAAGTACTAGAAATTGGCGTAGGTCTTGGGGCTGACCATCAATGCTTTGCGGAGGCAGAAGCTGATCTCTATGGCATCGATTTGACTGAACGGGCAGTAGAACATACCCGCCGTCGGTTAGCCTTATTTGGGTTGTCTTCAAACCTATCAGTAGGCGATGCAGAAAAATTGGATTTTCCTGACGAAAGTTTTGATTTGGTCTATTCCTGGGGTGTCCTGCACCATAGCCCCAATACTCCCCTAGCCATTGACGAAGTTTATCGCGTACTCAAGCAAGGGGGGAGTGCAAAAGTCATGATTTACCATAAACAAAGCATGGTTGGTTTCATGCTATGGCTACGTTATGCAATACTCACAGGCAAACCTTGGCTTAGTTTTGACACCATCTATGCAACCCATCTGGAGAGTCCAGGAACAAAAGCCTATTCCATTAAGGAGGCACAGAATTTATTTTCTAGATTCAGTAATGTGAAGATTTCAACCACTTTGACCCATGGTGATCTATTGGAATCAAATGCAGGTCAGAAGCATCGAGGATTAGCCTTAATGCTCGCTAGAAAGCTATGGCCTCGATGGTTTATCCGTCGCTTCTTGCCTAAATCTGGGTTGTTTATGCTCATCGATGCGAGGAAATAACCTTCTTGCCCATGAAACAAATCCTCCAATCCCTCACCACTGGCCAAACCGAAATTCAGGACATCCCCGCCCCCGCACTCCAACCCGGTAAACTCCTCATCCGTACCCATAACTCCCTAGTCTCCGCCGGAACCGAGCGGATGCTGGTGAAATTCGGCCAAGCCAACTGGATCGATAAAGCCCGCCAACAACCGGATAAAGTTCGCCAAGTCCTTGACAAAGTTAGCACCGATGGCCTCCTGACCACCCTTGATGCTGTTCAGAGCAAACTTGACCAACCCCTTCCGTTGGGCTACTGCAATGTTGGTACAGTCATCGGTGTAGGCAAAGGAGTCAGCGGATTTGAGGTGGGCGATCGCCTCATTTCTAACGGCCCCCATGCCGAAATCGTCAGTGTTCCCGCCAACCTTTGCGCCAAAATCCCCCCTGGAGTCCAGGACGAAGCCGCCGTCTTTACCGTCGTTGCCGCCATTGGCCTCCAAGGCATTCGCCTCGCCCAACCCACCCTAGGGGAATGCTTTGTCGTCACAGGCTTAGGCTTGATTGGTCTCCTCACCGCCCAACTCCTCAAAGCCCAAGGTTGTCGCGTCCTAGGCCTTGACTTCGCCCCCGATAAATTAGCCCTCGCCCAAAAACTCGGCATTGACACCCTTAACCTCGCCACCGCCAGCGACCCCATCGCCCTAGCCACGGCATTTTCCCGAGGAGCAGGAGTCGATGGTGTCCTGATTACCGCCGCCACCCAAAGTAGCGAACCCGTCCACCAAGCCGCCCAAATGTGCCGGAAGCGCGGCCGCATTGTTTTAGTGGGAGTCACAGGCTTAGAACTGTCGAGAGCCGACTTTTACGAAAAAGAACTCAGCTTTCAAGTCTCCTGCTCCTATGGCCCCGGTCGCTATGACCCCAACTACGAGCAGAATGGCCAAGACTACCCCATTGGCTTTGTGCGCTGGACAGAGCAACGGAACTTCACTGCCGTGCTCGATACCCTCGCCAGTGGTCAACTCCAGATAGAACCACTGATTTCCCATCGTTTTCCCATAGACCAAGCCGATCAAGCCTACGCCGTCCTCACCGGCGATCAACCCTACCTCGGCATTGTCCTCAACTACCCCAACCCTGCCGAGCCTACCTCCACAGTCTCGCTAAAACCCGCCCCAGAGCAATCCTCATCTAGCCCCGCTCAGGTTGTTGTTGGCTGTATTGGCGCGGGTAACTATGCCAGCCGCATCCTTCTCCCCGCCTTAGCCCAAACCCCAGCCCAACTCCATACCCTCGCCGCCACATCTGGGGTCAATATCACCCACTATGGCCGCAAATTGGGCTTTCAACAGGTCACAACTCAGCCAGATTCCCTTTTCACCGATCCCACGATTAACACCGTAGTCATCGCCACCCGCCATGATAGCCATGCTGAATTAGTTTGTCGCGCCCTCACGGCAGGCAAACACGTCTTTGTGGAAAAACCCTTAGCCCTAAATAAAACTGAACTAGAGCAAATTCAGCAGGCTTACCAAGCAACCATGAGTAAGGGTCAGCCCCGACAGTTAATGGTTGGTTTTAACCGCCGCTTTGCGCCCCTCGTGCAACAGATGCACCGCCTCTTACAAACCCTAATCGCTCCCAAAGCCCTGGTTATGACCGTTAATGCAGGGGCAATTCCCACCGACCACTGGACTCAAGATGCAGCAATAGGGGGAGGACGAATTATCGGTGAAGCCTGTCATTTTGTTGATCTGCTACGTTTTTTGGTCGGACAACCGATCCAAAGTTGGCACCGCACAGCCCTAGCAGACTCGAAGCCCTGTCCAGATACCGTCACCCTCAATCTAACCTTTACCGATGGCTCCATCGGCACAATTCACTATTTCGCCAATGGAGCCAAGTCTTTTCCCAAGGAACGATTAGAGGTATTCTGTGGCGATCACATTCTCCAGTTAGATAACTACCGCACCCTCAAAGGCTGGAGCTGGCCTCAGTTTAAACGTCAAAGCCAATGGCGGCAGGATAAGGGACAAAAAGCCTGTCTTGCTGCTTTTGTCGCTGCGATCACCAGCGGGACACCCGCCCCCATCCCCCTAGAAGAATTAATCGAGGTCAGTCAGGCTATTCTAGCTATGGCTTAACCTTGATTCACAGTGAAACTTTAACCCATGATCCATCCCGATCAACATTTGCCTCGCGTCTGCATTCTCGGTCTCGGCTACATTGGTTTACCCACAGCAGCGATCCTCACCCAGCACGGCTACTCAGTCCTAGGCGTGGATATTAACCCCAGTATTGTAGACACCATCAACCAGGGTTTAATTCACATCGTTGAACCCGACCTTGATCAGGTAGTGGCGATCGCCGTCCAAACCCAAAAATTCCAGGCCAGCACCACCCCCACAACCGCAGATATTTTTATCATCTGTGTTCCTACCCCCTTTCACCCTGCCACAGAAGGCTTACCCCAGCCCAATATTGACTACGTTCTTGCAGCGGCCGAGGCGATCGCCCCCATCTTACAACCCGGCAATCTCATCATCCTAGAATCCACCTCACCCGTAGGCACAACCGAACAGGTCGCGCAAACACTAGCCATGGCAGGAGCACCCGTCAAACAGCTCCATTTCGCCTACTGTCCAGAGCGAGTCTTACCGGGGAACATTCTCCACGAACTGATCCACAATGATCGAGTAGTCGGTGGTCTGACAGCAGAAGCAGCGACAGCGGCCCAATCCTTTTATCAGAGTTTTTGCCAAGGTCAAATTCTGACCACCGATGTCCGAACCGCTGAACTGTGTAAACTAACGGAAAATGCCTTTCGAGATGTCAACCTCGCCTTTGCCAATGAACTCTCCATGTTATCCCCTAACCTTGGCGTTAATGTACGAGAAGTGATTCGCCTCGCCAACCACCACCCTCGCGTTAACATTTTACAACCGGGTTGTGGCGTGGGCGGTCACTGCATCGCTGTCGATCCTTGGTTTATCGCCTCTGCTGTTCCCGATCACTCCCCGCTATTACAAACAGCACGCCAAGTCAACAACCATAAACCGCAATGGGTTGTTGAACAAGTGGTTGCCGCTGCCAATGAATTTGCCACAATCCACCAACGTCAGCCCATTATTGCCTGCCTCGGATTGGCCTTTAAGCCCAATGTTGATGACCTACGCGGTTCCCCTGCCCTAGAAATTACCCAAAATCTACAAACCTTGGGCCACACAATTCTGCCAGTAGAACCCAATTTAAAATCTCACCCCACATTAAACTTAATGCCCTGGTCGTTAGCTTTAGATAAAGCAGATTTGCTCGTATTTCTAGTCGGCCATCGCGAGTTCCACGGGTTAAGCATTCAAAAACCTTACCTAGATTTTTGTGGCATCACCAGCCACGCTGCCCATTAAAAGATTCCTTGAAGTCATTTGCCAAAAAAATTGTGAACCTAGGTTTATGGTGGCGTACAATTCGGGATCTCCCTCCCCAACAAATTACAGCTAGAATTCAATTTGAGATCAAGCGGCGTTCTTTATCTCAACTTTCCCTACCCCTTCGTCGTTACCTGACATTTAGGAAAATCTCAACAGTACCCCCTCTTAACCTTAACTATCTCAAACAGCTTGAACTCACTCCTTTAAAATCCGTTAACGCTAAATCTCTTTGTAAGAATCCATCTCCTGAAGTTACTTTTACATTCTTAAACGAGACTCGAACTTTAGCCTTACCCATTCCTTGGAATAGTCAAAATTATTCCCGTCTTTGGCAATTTAATTTACATTACTTTGACTGGATTCGAGACAGAATTACAAGGGCTTATCAAGAGAAAGAGCTTCAATCAGCCTCTTGTTTAGAAATTTATTCAGTCATTACAGACTGGATTGATCACAACCCCTTTTATTCCTTCGATGGCTGGCATCCCTATACCACCTCACTCCGCATTGTCAATTGGACTTATGCTATCCACACATTCCCTCAATTGAAAACCGCCAAAATCCTCAAATCTTTGTGGGAACAAATCTATTATCTTAACCACAATAAAGAATACTTTGCCGGAGGTAATCATCTTTTAGAAAATCTGAGAGCCTTAATCATTGGTGGATTAAACTTTAATCACCCGAAAGCTGAAAAAATTGTTCAAACCTCTCTTCAAGAACTAGCTCAACAACTCAGCTACCAGATCTTACCCGACGGAGGGCACTATGAACGCAGTCCCATGTATCACTTGATTGTGATGAATCTACTGGGAGAATCAATCGCTTGTTTATTGAGTGCCAATCTATCTATTCCTCCATCTATTTTAGATGCCTTAAGCAAAATGCTCGTATTTGCTCAAGGCATCCGCCTCCAGAATGGAAATTATCCCCTCTGGAATGATGCTGCTTATCAGATCACCTATTCTCTAGACGAAACCGTTTACTGGATTCAACAACTCCTCCCCTCTTCTAAAACCCAGCAATCACAGTTATCATCTCCCATTAATATTTTACATTTTCGTTTACTCAGTAAAGATATTCCACAAATCAGGAACCCACACAATAACGTTAATAATTCAAAAAATTCATCAAGTTATCATGCACCACACACAGGATATTCCATCTTACGCAATGGCCTGGGAATTGAATTAGGCTTTGATTATGGACTTCCTTGTCCTCCAGAACTACCTCCCCATGCCCATGCAGATTGTTTGACGCTAGACCTTTACTATCAAGGTCAACCCATTATTGTTGATACCGGAACCAGTGAATATCAAAAAGGATTAGTTCGAGAGTACGAACGGAGCACCAAAGCCCACAATACTATCGAAATTGATCAACAAAATCAATCGGAAGTCTGGGGAAGTTTTCGAGTTGGCAGAAAAGCTAAACCTTTCAATGTTAAATCAGGGAATTTTGAAGGACTACAATGGTTAAGTGCTGCTCATCATGGATACAATCGCTCACCCATTCAGTCTATCCATCATCGTTGGATTGGTCTTGAAAATACCAATGTCATTCTTCTAGATATTATTGAAACTCATCAGCACCAAAGTGAAGGTGATCGCCAAGATTTACACAGCACTGCTCGACTTCACTTTGCTCCTAACATAAACCTCATTCAAGATTCATCTGGAGAAGCTCATTATCACACATCTGAGCATTTCAATCTCTGGATTAAAACGTTCAACTCCCCTGAGCCAAATCACGTTCAATGGCTCAATCCTGAGATAAGTTCATCTTGGTATTCCCCTCAATTCAGTCAGCGAATTCCAAGGGGATGCTTAGAAGTTAAAAGCCGATTAAATCACACTTATCATGCTCTATTAACTGTAATTAGTTTGCAAGCTATACCAGCAATTAATTGGCGATCTAATTCTCCAGCTGATTTTCAGCTCAATCTTAATCAGATAAATTTAACGTGGAAAATGAGTCAGTCTGAATTAGTTTTCCAACATCCTAATTAATCATCAGCAGTCTTTTGATAAAATGTCAGTTAAAATATGGATCATTAATCAGTTTGGCAATACTCCCGATGTTCCCGGACACATTAGACAATATGAACTCGGTCAGTTTTTAAGCAATCAAGAGTACGAAGTAGAAGTTTTTGCATCCGATTATAATTTAACGCAAAGACAATATCGAAAACTAAAGCCAGGGCAAATTTGCCATAGCGAAAACTATCACAAGCTAAAATGGAATTGGTTGTATGCAACTCCTTACAAAATAAACAATTGGCAACGCTATGTTAACATGTTGTCTTTTTGTATCAGCTTATTTATCCTGGGCTTAATCAAGCCGAAACCAAAAATCATTATTGGCTCATCGCCTCAACTCTTAGCAGCCTTTACCGCATGGATACTGGCAAAAATTTACGGTTCTTACTTTTATTTTGAAGTTCGCGATCTTTGGCCCCAAGTCTTGGTAGAACTCGGTGGTAAATCCCCAAAAAGCCTCATGGTGAGAGGATTAGCTTGGGTTGAGCGGTTGTTGTACCAAGAAAGCGATCGTGTGATTGTTTTAGCATCGGGTGCTGTTGATTATGTGAAAAATCGCGGTGCAACAAAAGTGCATTGGCTTCCGAATGGCCCCGATTTAACAGAGTTTGAGCACAACATCACACCAAAACAAGCCAAGCAACAATACAATATTCCTTTCGATTGTACCTGTCTCATGTACACAGGCGCACATGGCACAGCTAATGCCCTCGCAACAGTGGTAGAAGCGGCTCGTATTTTGGATCATGAGTATTCTGAAAAAATTTTAATTATCTTACTTGGAGATGGCCCCGAAAAAGAAAACCTGATCCAACAAGCAGAAGGCATTCAGTGCCTTCAATTTAGAGCACCGATACCCAAACAGCAGATCCCACAGTTTCTACAAGCTGCCGATGGATTAATCCTAACTTTAAAAAACATCCCTTTGTTTCAGTATGGCGTTAGTCCGAATAAACTTTATGATTACTACGCATCTGGAAAGCCGGTTATTGTCGCAGTAGGAGGAGCAGTTAATGCAGAAGTTGAAGCCTACCAATTGGGTTGGGCTATTCCTCCAGAAAACTCACAAGACTTGGCTCAATCTGTCATGTCATTGTTCAAAACTTCCCCAGAAGATAAACAAGCCATGGGACAACGGGGAAAAAGCTTAGTTTATTCAACTTACTCTAGGGCCACGATCTGTCAAAAACTCTCGACTCTTATTCAAGAAGATGTTAACCATTAGCCTGGTAAAAACTTAAGTTATAACGCCAATGCCCCCCTCAATATTACTAACAGGTGCAACAGGGTTTACAGGTGGTTTTGTCTGTCAAAGATTAATCAATGAACAAATTCCTTTTGATTGCTTAATTCGCTCATCTTCTAACTCCAAGAAACTTCTAGATTTAGGTCTAAATTGTGTTGAAGCAGATCTGAATGATTTAAATTCCTTAAATCAAGTCTTACCCAACTACGAAATCTTAATCAACGTTGCATCCATTGGATTTGGAGCAGCAGCCACCATTGTTCAGGCTTGTGAAAAATCCGGAATAGAAAGAGCAATTTTTGTCAGTACAACAGCAATTTTTACGCATCTCAATGCTTCAAGCAAAGCAGTTCGACTGGCCGCAGAACGGACGATCAAAGAAAGTGCTTTGAACTATACAATTCTGCGACCAACTATGATTTATGGAACGCCAGAAGATCGAAACATGATCCGTCTTTTGCAGTTTTTAAAGAAATTTCCAGTTATACCAATTTTTGGCAATGGCGAATTTCTCCAGCAACCTGTTCATGTTGAAGATGTGGCTGGAGCAATTGTTCAAGTCATTGACTGCCCTCAGACCTATCGCCAAGAATATAACATTTCAGGCAAACACTCTTTAACCTATAATCAAATTATTGAAATAGCCAGCCAGTTATTAGAGCGAAAAACGATCAGGATACATATCCCAGTTGCTTTAGCGACTAAATGCATTAAAACCATACAATCTCTAGGGTTAAAGTTTCCCATTACAGAGGAGCAAATCTTGAGACTCAATGAGCATAAAAACTTTGACCACTCCCTAGCACATCAAGACTTTGGCTACTTGCCACGTTCATTTGAAGAAGGCATTCACCAGGAAATTCAACGTCTAAAATAATGACGATCAATTTGAGTCTTCTATTAGTCAGTTTGGCTGGTTTATTGGGTTTTTCGATTACTTATCTGATTAAAGAATATTTAGGACAGAAGTTTCTCGATATCCCCAACGATCGCAGCTCCCATCAACAACCCACCCCCAGAGGCGGCGGCCTCGCCTTTATTGTGGCCTTTTTCTTGACGAATACTTCAACACCCTTCCCTCCCAATCCCCCCCTCATCCCCCTCTGGCTCATCCTCACCCCCCTCACCCTCATCGGCATCCTCGACGATCGCCACAACCTCCCCGCCCGCCTGCGCTACCTCATCCAACTCAGCACCGCCGCCATCGCCCTCACCGCCTTCCCACCCCTTCCCATCCCCGGCCTCAACAGCTTAGGGTTAACGGGTCAAATCCTCGCCATCCTGCTCACCGCCATCGCCTTCACTGCCCTGATCAACTTCTATAACTTTATGGATGGCCTCGACGGCCTCGTCGCCAGCCTCACCGCAGCCCAACTCGCCTTCCTCGCTCTCTACCTCCAGCAACCGATCTGGTGGCTCCTCGTCGCTGCCCTCCTCGGCTTTCTCTATTGGAACTGGTCTCCCGCCAAAATTTTCATGGGCGACGTAGGCAGCACCGTCCTCGGAGCCTGCACCGCCATCGCCCTCCTCCAGAGCCAGACCCCCCCCCAACTCTGGGCCGCCCTCCCCATCATCTTCCCCCTCATCGGCGATGCCATCTACACCCTGATCCGTCGCCTCCTCAACCAAGAAAACATCTTCCAGGCCCACCGCACCCACCTCTACCAACGCCTCCACCAATCCGGCTGGAGTCATGGCCAAGTAGCGATCGCCTACCTCCTCCTCACCGCCCTCATCGCCCTCCTGATCACCACATCAGGCAGTATGGGCAGTCTTTTCAGTGGGGGAATTGTGTTAGGGGCGATCGCCCTCACCGAATACTATCTCGCCGCAAAATCTAGCTAAACCATGGTCACAACTCCCCAAACCACCCTAGCGCAATTCTTAGCCCAACCCGAAACTAAACCCGATCGCGAATACTTTGATTACCACATCGCCCCAAAACCCTTGCCCCAAGGCCAACATAGCCTGTTGCAAGGCCGTCTAGTCGCCTTCATCAACGAGCGCGTCTTACCCCAACAACTCGCCTATGCCTTGCCAGAATTACGCTGTACATTTAATGGCGTTTCCATCGTTCCTGATATTGCTGTCTTTACTTGGGCAAGGATTCCCAGAAATGAACAGGGCAAAATTGCCAACCGCTTCACCACCCATCCCAACTGGGTGATTGAAATTCTTTCCCCAGAACAATCCGCCAACCAATTAATTTAAAAAATAGCCTTCTGTCTTGCCCAAGGCACAGCCCTAGGCTGGCTCATTGATCCCCAAGATGAATCCGTCCTCATCCTCAAACCCGGTCAATTTCCCGAAATCCAGGCCAACTCAGACCCCTTAACCGTCCTCGCAGACCTCAAAGACCCTTTACAACTATCCGCCCCAGAGCTATTCAGTTGGCTCAACCTCTAGCACCCACAACCCTGGTTTTAAGATGGACACAACCAACTACGGGGATTTCGCCACTTTTTTCGCCATGCCTATGGTGTGCCTCTGGATTTTAAGCAGTTGCAAAGCAATGTCAGCGCGGTGATGCAGGTAAAACCGCTCTTAGATGAAGATGGCGATCGCCTCCTTCACACCCCAAAACCCCAGAATTAACTGATTCTAAGAATTTGGCTCAACCCCTAATTCCCGTAACTGCGCCGCCAAAGCATCTGCCCGCGCCCGCTCCTGTTCAGCCCGTTCCCGCTCCTGTTCAGCCCGTTCCCGTTCCTGTTCAGCCCTTGCCCGCTCCTGTTCCCAGGCATCACGTAACTCTGACGCTAACAGCAACCGTTCCCCAGTATCCTGACGGTAGAAGCCGATTAACCTCCCCTCCGCCACCAACCGCAGGCCCAAAGCCGCACTCAGACCCCCCTCAATCAACTCGTAGGTTTCCCCCACCAACCGATAACCCCGCAATTGCTCCTCAATCCATTCCCCCTTCGGGTCAAAGAGCCAATATTCCGCCACCCCCAACTGCCCATAGAGCGTGTACTTAAACCCCAGATCCTGCTGGCGCGTACTGGGGGAAGTCATCTCAAAAATGACACGGGGGACTTGTCCCTCTGCCCAAATTTTGTAATGATCCCGCCCCCCTGGAGCCACATCAAAAATCACCATCACATCCGGAGCGACCCGCAACCGAGGCATTCCCTCGGAATAGTACAAAAACTGATCCGCCAATACCGTCGCCTGTTGCCCCGCTAGGTATTCCCGCAATACCTCCAATGTCATCAAAATCGCGTCAACATGCTCATAGCTCTCAGCCAAGGGTTCACCATCCTCACTGGGGTAGAAAATTTCGCTCTTTTGTTCAATGACTGTGCTAGTCATAGGCTTTAATGACGATCATAGATATTAATTCCCAATTATAAACAAAACCCCAAGATTGCCAACTATGCCCCCCACCCTCTCCCCAACACTCACCAAAACTAATGGGTCTGAAGCCCCGCCCTTCCAGGGCGGCTTTTCTCGTCCAATTTATTTTGATGTCAAAGAATTGATGGGTGGAGGGCGAAAAATTTTTCGCCCCTACATTAAGAGGATTGCAGATCGCCCCCCACCACCAAGCCCATCCCTAACAAAGGGGGGCAACAGGTTTGGGAGGCATCACCGCCGGAGTTTCCCGCTGCGGCCAACCGTGAAGAATTCCCTCCAGCATGGGGCGAATTTTCGCCACCTGTTCCGCCCGAATGATCCGATCCCAAAGGGGTTCAAACTTTTTCCAACCCCCCGCATAGAAGAGGTGACGAGCGCGATCATTCCAATTGTTTTTGGTCCAAGCCCCTTGGAAAATTGCCCCCCAGCGGTAGAACTGCTCATAGGCTCGCCAGTAGATGGCCTCTAATTCTGCCGGTTGGAGTTGGGCGGGTTGAAAGACGGTGTGGCGGGTATCGTAGTCGGGCCAATGGTGATGGAGGAGACGGCCTTGGGTCGCCATGCGCTCGTAGAGGGCTGTGCCGGGGTAGGGGGTGAGGATGTGAAATGTGGCGGTTTCAATGCCCTGCTCAATGGCCCAGGCCACGGTGCGATCGCCCACGGTGGCATCATCCCCATCCATACCAAACACAAAACTACCGTTAATCATCACACCATAATCATGGAGGCGGCGGATCGCTTCGGTATAATCCCGGTTGAGGTTGTGGAATTTATGTTGTTCCCGTAGGTTGGCGGTATTGAGGGTTTCAAACCCGACAAACAAGCTGCGTAACCCACTCTCTACGGCCTTTTCCAGTAATCCGGGTTTTAAAATCGTTTGAATTGTCCCCGCTGCTTGCCAAACCCGATTCATCCCCCGCATCCCGCTAAAGAGGGCCTCGGCAAAGGCAGCATGACCAAACAGATGATCATCAAGGAAAAAAAGATGGCGGCCCGGGAGTCGTTCAATTTCCGCCAAGGCTTCATCTACGGCTTGGGTATAAAAGGATTTTCCCCCCGCATAAAAGGCATCTTTATAGCAAAAATCGCAATGGTGAGGGCAGCCCCGTGAAACGACGATGGAATTGGGGACTAAATACCGCTCCCGTTTAATCAGATCCCGACGAATGGGGGGCATACCAACGAGCGATCGCACCGTCGATCCATAGATTTTTTGCACCTTGCCCCCTTGCCAATCCGCCCAAAATTGCGGCCAAGTGTCTTCCCCAGGGCCAAGGAAAATTGTGTCAGCATGGGCGGCGGCTTCTTCGGGTAAGGCGGTGACGTGCAGCCCCCCCAAACAAATATAGGCCCCCTTCCGGCGGTAATGATCCGCCAATTCATAGGCGCGATGGGCAGAGGTGATATAGACCTGAATCACCACCAAATCCGGTTCATCCTCCAGATTTAAGGGTTCAACGTGCTCATCTTGGAGATCAATTTCGGCATCCTCTGGGCAAAAGGAGGCGATCGTTGCCAACCCCAAGGGCGGAAAGAGAGAATATTTAATCGGCCGCCAATGGGGACTCAGGGCCTCGGTGAGGGCCGGTAAAATCATTTTGATGCGCATGGGAAATTCTGCTGAAAAGATGGAGCCATCTTCAGGGGGGCGATCGCCTTTTCCAGTCAACGCTTGATTAAGAATAATGGCGAAATATCAAGTTTTTTAGAGGAGGAAAGAGGATAGAGAAGAGAGAAAAGAGTGAAAAGGTGCTTTCTCACTCCTCACTGCTCAATCCTGACTCTTATACAAAAATCCCCTTCCCATTGAGGAAAGGGGATGATATAGCGGATTGCGAAAGTATGAGAACACCACTTCCCCCTTTTTAAGGGGGATTGAGGGGGATCTTTGTACCTCAAGTTTGTGAAAACTGCTATATTTGCAAAGGCTTGACACTCCCCGCGCTAAAGCGACGGGGATTCTTGGTTCATCGACCGGACTTAACCGAGCAGGATTGCTCCAACCCAGCCAGAGGTCTAATCTCCCCAAGCGTATAACTTCCCGTTTGCCCCACGG